>CAZRNW010000726.1:0-1876 GCA_964601535.1 uncultured Flavobacteriaceae bacterium | reverse complement strand
AACCATAATTCGACCCAAAAACGATTGAGCTACGCGCTTGTGAAAACCGGGCGTGATGGGATTGGTGCGCTCATAAATACAAAAAACAAAATGAAAACCCTCTGGCAAAAGACAAAGAAAAATCCGCTGGCAAAAATGTTTGCCCATGCACGGTTATTATGATAATCAGGATCCTCATTATGATCCATCATAAACATGCAGATGATTGATACCAAACCAATACCCATTAAAAGGAAAGAGGCCATTTTGGCTTTGGATGGAATTGTGAATTGTAGTTTGTCAGTATTCATATTATAATTGCTATGAATTAATTAATGTTTTGGTTCTTCTTTTTTTACTTCTGCAACTGCAGGCGCTGTTTTAGCTGTTGAATCAGCAACTGCTGCTTCTTTTGGTCCTTGTAATTTTTGTACATAGTGTACTAATTTCCAACGTTCTTCTGTTGTCAGTATGCTAGCATGATTTCCCATTAAACCTTTTCCGTAAGTAATTGAATGGAAAATTTTTCCTTCAGGTAAAGCTTTTGTTGCGCCCGAACTGTATGCAGGTGGAGGTCCGGGTAATTTTACACCAACTTTACCATCGCCTGCGCCTGTTGCGCCGTGACAATGAACGCAATTTTGGGTAAACAATTTTTCGCCTTCTGCTAATACTTTATCTGAAAGTGCGATTGGATTTTTTAAATATAATCCTGCATCAGCGTAACCCTGATCGGTATTAGGATATGCATAAGGGATATGACCACGCGCGATGGTGCCCTTAACAGGTAAGAATTGTGTTGAATAGATATCATCACCATTGAATTTTGTTACCCCATAAACTTCTACGGAAGGAGAGCGGTACATGTCAGGCATGAACTCGACACCCGGACTGTTTTCATCTTTTTTTCCGTCAAGCATAAAGCCGCAAATTATCAGCAACACAAGGCCGACAATGCTTGCTACTTTTATTGTATTATAATTTAGTTTCATACTCGTAATACTTTAAAATTAATAGGGTGCAGGTATATGTAATGTTCCTTTGTGATTTACTTCTTCAACGCTGTGCTCTTTTAAAATAGCTTCAGCTTTTTTAGCTTGCTCATCGTTCAATTCTAAGTAAACTAAAAACTTATCGTCGGTACTTCTCGGGTCCGGATTTTTTGCTTTTGCACCAGGCACTAACCAACAACGTAATAAATACGTTAAAGCCATACCGTGAGCTGCACAGAACACTGTTGATTCGAAAGTAATCGGAATAAACGCAGGCACTGCGAAATAATAAGCCCATGTTGGTTTTCCGCCAATATCATTCGGCCAGTCGTGAACCATCATGTACCACATCATTAAGGTAGCTAAACCCGTACCGGTAATTCCATAAATGAATGCACAAATTGCCAAGCGTGTTCTTGGTAAACCAATAACGCTGTCTAAACCGTGAACAGGAAATGGTGTATACACTTCCTTAATACGGATACCTGATGCGCGCAGCTTTTTACATGCTGCCATCATTGGCTCTTCATCGCCAAACACACCGTGTATAATTTGTTTTGTTGTTCCAGTTGCCATATTATATCTAATATTTTATTTTAATTTTTAGTGTGCGCTAATGTGTTCGTGTTTGTGATTAGCGGCTGCCTTCTTTTGCGACTCACCTGATTGTTTCAAGATGGTTTTTAATTCAGCTTGTGCAATTACAGGGAAGAAACGCGAAAACAAAAGGAAGAAAGTTCCAAACATTCCGATTGTTCCAATGAAAATACCAATATCAATAAATGAAGGGGTATAAGTGTTCCAGCTAGATGGCAAGAATGTACGTAATAAAGTAGGAACGATAATTACGAAACGCTCGAACCACATACCAATGTTTACCACAATTGATAATAAGAATGTAGCAA
>CAZRNW010000725.1:0-1880 GCA_964601535.1 uncultured Flavobacteriaceae bacterium | reverse complement strand
ACTTTTCCCTATGTAGCTTCTAACATTCTCTATAAATAGCTTTTCCCGCAGTTTCCCATCACGGGTCAGTATTAACTTTTTCAGTTCAGAAAATTTGATAGTTGAAAGAAGGCTGAATTCAATATTAGGTAGCTCATCCAATTGAACATTTTTATCAAATTTCATTTGGGTTGTATGAAACTTTGCTACTTTATCATACTCCTGTTTAATTTCCTCTTTTTGGGCAAAGAAAATGTCCCTCAAAACAAATTTTCCTTCTAATTCTCTCCGCTGGAATATTTTTCTTTTTTCATGGTCCATATCTTCCTGCGGTAATTGATGATTTGTTCTTCCAGAGAGGAAATACAGCGATATTACCGGGGTATCTTCAAGTCTATCTATATAATCGCCTTCTTCACTTAAAAGCTTGGTGTAAATTCCTGAAAAGGGCTCTATAATTTTAGAGTTTGTCAAAAAATTTACTACTACATCAACAAAAGCTTGGAATTTTTTCAAGTCGAAACTTTTTTGAATTGTAGCTTGAATAAACCCAATCTCTATTTTCAGTTTCTCATTCTCTCCTAATTTATTTAAATCAGCCTCCTCGCTAATTAATTGATTGTTTACAATTATGGCTATGCCATCAATCCCCTGAGCCTTATTAGTCGAAACCGAGTTAATATCTTCAAGTTCCTCTTCTAACAAATTAGATACACAGACATAATTCGCGAAATGTCCGAAAACGTCTTCGTCTTTTTCCTCATCCCTTCTTAAACTAAATTTTTTAGAGAATTCATTTATCTTGGAATTTAATCCTATATCTAGCCTTTGTTCCATTTATTGTTTTTTCAAGTGAAAAATAATCTCGGAATAAGCTCCTTTATCCTTCTCCGTCCTATTTAATACGGGTCGCTTATATTGATTCACAATCTGCATACCTACATTCTCCGCAATTATCGGGTACATATTATACTTATCATTCGCAACTAAGAAAACATCATAATCCTTAACAAAAAATTTCTTGCAATTATTTAGTACGTCACTGATACCTTGAATGTAGCTTTGTTTTGCTTCCCTGCCTTGCCCCTTAAAAAGTGGTCCTATCTCCAGGTCGTCATTTCTCTTAAAACCAAACAAGTCGTAGGCATACGCATGCTGTTCATGGTAGTCAATCAATCCCACGTAAGGAGGAGATGAAAAGATTCCTTTGATTTTTTGTTTTTTAGCCAGCTTGCCAAAAGCTGAATACTTGTTTTCAAGTTCTTTGAAAATATCAATTGTCCTGCTATCACCTGTTAAACAAAATTGAAAAGACTCTCTCCTCAATTTGCTAAAATCCGAAAGACGTTTTACCGTGTCTTTGGTATAGGTTTCCCACCACTTAAGAATAGAGAAAAGCGGCTTGCACATCTTTCCATGCTTGGCACAATAATACGTAGCAGTAATTGGCTCTACCAAAGTCGCTAAATCAGCATGAGTAGTAGCTCTGCAACTTCTGATTGTCCGGCTCAGAATCACGCTGACGATTTTCTTAGTGTCTGCGTTTTTGATTTTCTTGATTTCATCAAATACAAATTGAATTTCATTCCGGATGTGTTCTGAATACCACTTATCCAAAAACGTATCTTTTTTGTCTTGTTTTAGCTTTATCCCATACTCTTTCACCAGCTTATTGTAAATCGGAAGAAATTCTTTTTCTTTCTCGCTTCCGTATTGTTCCTCGTCAACTTCACCCTGAGCAAGTTTGTACTTGTATTCTGGAACCGGGAAATATTCAGTGTTGAATTCATACAGTGCCTGCAACAGCCTTTCTTCAAATTCCAGAGTATGCGAGTTGGATAAAAAGAGTTTAAGTGCCCTTGTAATCCTGATGATTTCGGTCTGCACATCCCCCAAATTGT
>CAZRNW010000724.1:0-1882 GCA_964601535.1 uncultured Flavobacteriaceae bacterium | reverse complement strand
GGCGGATGTCCGTTTTAGCTTTTAACTTTCCTTGACCGCCCCCCCAATCCTTCCCCTGGCTCATCTTCATCGCCCAACCCACCAATCCCTCCTGACATCCCCCCCGCGTCCCCATGCCCCATATTGCAGCAGCCCCATACCGTTGAATCCCTCCCCGCGTTTACCCGAAAAAAACGCAAAAATCATCACTTTTCCCCTTGCATACCGATAACCCAGTTTGCAATGTGCCTTCAGAATCATCGGGGTAAATTGGGTGAATTCAGGGTAGAAACATTATAGCAGTATCTGTCCTCATAATCAATCCATTCTATAGTCATAAAGGAGATAACAATGAAAAAATATTCAAAAATTTCTAAAATTTTCTTGGGTATGATTATAACGATGAACTTGTTTTATTTACAATACCCAGTTTATTCAAATGGAGTAGGGACATCGCAGCCATTTTATTGTGACCCGAAAGACGGTAACTCGAGTTTAATTGACATTAACGATTATGTATATGTAAGAGTTCATAATCCATGTGCATATTTATCTGGATCAATATTTAAAAAATATAACGGTATTTTAATAACGTCTGAAATTGAAATAATCAACAATAGTATTTTTTCTGGAAAGGCAAAAAATATATTGTCGGCCAAAGATAATTTAAATCAAAACGTACTTAATTGCTTTGGATATTCTAAACATTTAATAAGCATCTCGCCTGCAAATTTGAAGGAATTTAATATACATATTAATTTTATGCTACACAAATCTAATAGAATTAAAGAGTTTATCTTTCTTCTGCAAAATGACGCTGTCCTTGCCCCGTTTAGCTTTGCCCCAGCTCAGTTGGCAGTTGTTCAGACAATTACCAAAATTACAGATGCTTTGCTCAACACTTTGTGGTCAGATTATTCAAAGACAGAAGAAAATTTACTTCAATTTACAAAAACGTTTGACCTTAATATTGATAAGCCTGGATTTTATATAATAGTTGGTTCTTTTGATAAAAGCAATCCACTCCCAGGTCCAACTGATAATGTTGGGTTTGACCTAAAGACCATGTCGCCAGTAATTAACGAAAAACCAGCTCAAAATTATTCATTTATAATAATAGAGCTTGGGAGAATATCAAATAAAAATTTTGAAGAAGGACGCGGTTCATTATGGTGGAAGAAGCTTACCGAATCTAAATCAATGGCAAATGCTGCAGCATTCGATCAAACGCTTAGCGATACACAGAGAAAGAATAAGTTTGATAAATGTAATGAGTTAATTGTTGAAGCTGATATTCTTTTACAAGATGATGTAAGATTTTCAACTAGAGATCGAGATGCATATATTAAAGATGCAAGGAAGTCATTGTTTGAATTGGGCATGAAGATCGCTGTATTCATTAACAATAGACAGGATTTATATAGAGAAATTGGCATCCAAGGAGAGGAGGAGGTTAATGAAGCACTCGAAGCACACATGAAGGGTGTAGAAAACTCTTTAAGAATATTAGAGAATAGCACAAAAATAGAAGTTAATTTATTAAGAATTCAAAGAACAATTCTTGAGGAGCAATTTAAACTTAAGAAAGAAGAATTAGATACAGAATTGAAAAATATAAATGAGTTACAAAACAATTTAGATGATTTAAAAATTGAAAATTATCTAGAAAACGACTTAGAATCCAAGATAAAAACAATTGAAAAATCACTAAACGAGATCGAGAACACTTTATCTGAATATTGATGGTAAGCGCCTACATTCAGGGGTAAATTGGGGGCGTTTGCCTCTACTGAGGCTAAAATGGTGACATTCATGATAAGTTTGGGTCAGGGAGAAACGGAGTTCTCCCCTCGGCTTTTTATCACGAAGCCGTTCGGGTTCTGATTCCTTGCCGTGGGCCCTT
>CAZRNW010000723.1:0-1884 GCA_964601535.1 uncultured Flavobacteriaceae bacterium | reverse complement strand
AATATCTTTTTTAGCATCCACTGATTCTAAAAATAATAATTGAGCCTGCACAATATTAGCCACCTGGTCGTTAATACCCGTTCCTAAAAATATAATACGGTCCATCATTAAACGCGAGAAAACGTCCATTTGCGCAACGTTCAACTGACGTTCTTCGATGATGTATGGAGTTAGAGAAGATGTTATGCGGGAAGAGTAGCTATCATAAGTAAGGCTATTAATACCCATATGCTTAGTGGCATATTTTTTAAATTCATTATTGTCGAACATGGTTTTGTGTTTTTAATTAGTGATTTCAAAGTTAATTGTACAAGTTAATTAAGCAAATACTGTGCAAAAAGAGTTTTCAACGTAAAACGTAACAAAAGTATGACAGAATGTCGAAAAAATACGAATCAGGACAATTAGAACCAAGAACCAGGAATTCTTTGCATTCCGCGCCGAGTCTTGTTTCTAATTGTCTAGGCTCTTGATTCTAATAAGCCCTTATATTTCCGCCTTTAATAATGTAATCCACGCCATTAATGCTAAACTTTTTCCCCGGCGATTGCTGCATTAAGTCGGTAATATCTGCTTCAATGGTGTGAATAGAACCTTTGGTTTTATATGCAATATTCAGGTAATCTGGATGAATTTCCATACCCTCGGTAACACCACAAAGCAAAACTCTGACAGGTACTTTAACTTTCATTATTAAATTAATGTCACGAACCTTTGCCCAATTGTCGGCAATTAAAATAATATTCTCAATATTTCTGGTTTTTTTTAAGCCGTAAAGTATGGCTTCAACAACATTTTCAGGAGCATCGCCGCCTTGTCCGTTTCTTATGCATAGGTTCATGGCATGAATGAGCTGATCGGCATTTGTAGCTGTGCAGAAATAAGTTCCTCCTGTAACGCCAACTTTTTTATCGGCATCTTTTTTACGGTCGCCATCATTGAAAAAGACAAAACTCTGCCTTAATGAATCGCGTGTAAAATGCAGACTTAACCAGGTGCTCACTTGCTGGGCAAAGGGGTACATGCTGCCTGTTAAATCAGCAACAATCAAGGTCTTTTTCCATTTGGAATTCCGTTTCAGAACATTAAAAACAATGTTATTTATTGTGTCTTTGTTAGGTTTTAAATCGGCTTCTGAATTTGTACTCCGGCTCTCAAAACTGAATCTCCCGCGGCGGTCGTACACGCTGTAATAACCATCCAGACTTCCATTTTTGTAAACGCCTTCTGCTTTTAAAAAACCGTTATTATAATACTCAACTTCGGGTCCGTGTTTAACACCGTTTTTATAGGTTTCATAAAAATCTTTACGGCATCTTTTCGAATAATGGGTTACTGAACCGTCCAGTTTCCCGTCTTTATAAAAAGCTTCCTGTTCAACGCAATCGGGGTGATCGTACCATGTAATTTCGAGGCCGTCTTTTTTGCCATCTTTATAAACAGTCTCGAGTTTTAAATCGCCGTTCGACCAATTTTCGCGCCAGATTCCTTGTTTGAGATTGTTATTATCAATGATATTTATGGTATCCTTTTCCTGAATTTCGTAGCTTTTGTATTGGGCATGAGCGAAACCGCTAATAAAAACAAAGAATAATATGGTATTGAAAGCCCTTAACATATAGCGACAAATTAAAATTGCTTAATTTTGCACTCATTAGCAAATAATATGCTCGAAAAAATAAATAACTTATTACAGGAAGTGGAGGGGCTGGCACTTAGCACAAAGGAGCAGGTGGAAGAATACCGTATTAAATGGTTGAGTAAAAAAGGTGAGATAACCGTGTTGTTTGATGAGTTTAAAACAGTTACACCTGAATTAAAAAAAGAATTAGGACAAAAATTAAACGATTTAAAAAATAAAGCACAGGAAAAAATAAATCATCT
>CAZRNW010000722.1:0-1893 GCA_964601535.1 uncultured Flavobacteriaceae bacterium | reverse complement strand
CGTATGTAAGTCATGGTACCGGAAGCACAGGTGCTTTCAATCCTATTGTTTATACAAATAACTCCGGCGCTCTTGCAGGTGGTGTATCATTGGGAAATATGCCTGCGGTTGGCACTAACTGGACGACCAATAATTTAAATTTTACTGCAACAGCTGCACAAAACGGACATACCTGGTTAATCTTTGGAACCTGGCCTAATTTCAATTCGGGTTTCGTGAATTCGTTTTGTTCAACATGTAATACCGTAGTTTTACCAATAGATCTCATTAGCTTTGATGTGAAACTGAATAATTCCAGACAAGTAGACGCAAAATGGTCGACCTTCACAGAGAAAGATCATAAAGCATTCGTTTTGCAACATTCCTCAGATGCAGAAAATTTTGAAGATGTAGAAACAATTGATGGTGTTGGGAACAGTAAATCAATTCAGAATTATTCAGCCACCGATAAAAAACCTTTAAAAGGAATTTCTTATTACCGTTTAAAACTTATTTCTACTTCCGGGGAAGTTTCTTATACAGCACTTCATAGTGTAGATCTTGAGTATCGCGCCAAACTGAAACTTTATCCCAATCCCACCAATGGTTTGATTTATATTCCAATTATGGAAAATGAGACCGTGTTTTCCGAATCCTCAGAAATTGAAATTGGAAATGTATATGGGGAAAATATTATGAAAACAAGTTATACAAATACACTTGATGTTTCAGGAATTCCGGCAGGTTACTACCTTCTTAAAATCAAAAACCCCGACGGTGAAATCTTCATCTACAAGTTCTCGAAACAGTAGTTACTTCCCTTTGTAAACCATCTTCATCATCTTCTCATCGCGACGGTAAATGTCGATATACAGATGCAAGCCTGTTGAATCATCAGCTCTTGCCGTAAAATATTTTACGTACATAGCAAATGGTTTTTTCATGTTTATCTGCCTCTGAGTTGGTGTGGCGAAATAAGTCATTAAAGTATCGTAAGGTAGTTTTAAAGTATCATCACGGATTAAAAATTTCGCCGCCTCAACAAACTTTTCCAATCGTATGCAACCGTGACTCTGGTATCTGTAAAAAGTTTTAAAATATTTTTTGCTGTTTGTGTCATGCATGTAAATACCAAACTTATTATGAAAATTAAATTTACAAATACCTAAGCTGTTGTCGCCTCCAATACGTTGCCTGAATTTAAACGGCATATAATCTTTTGTATATTTTTTCCATTTCAGTTTAGAGATATCTAACACTTTTCCATGATAATCCACTACTTCAAAACCTTTACGCCTTAAATAACTGGTGTCGTGCTTAACGGCCGGCAAAATTTCTTTCCAGGCAATACTATATGGTACATTCCAATACGGATAAACCAGCATATAATTGATTTTGCTTTTTACTGCGTGCGGCGATGGTGTTTCAGGTTTACCAACTACAACTTTCGAGAATAAAACCAAAGTATCCTCCTTCTCTTTTTTATCATACTCCCACACGTGCAAATCAGCGCTTGGAATGTTCACCCAAAAATATCTTTTCGGAAACTCCCTTGGCTCCCATCTCCATCTTTCTAAAGCCATTTCCATTTGGCGTATGACTTTTTCTTTATCATAACCTAAAGCTTGTTTTGTATACTTCCCTAATTTTCCATCCGGATCTAAATTAAACTTTGGCTGAAACTTTTTTATTGCCTTCGCTAATTTCACACTATCATTACCTTTCACGGTACTGTCGTATTCTCCCGTAATCATTAAGCGGCGTTTCACCTGGCTCAACACAAGCGGTGTATCTTTTACATTGAAGAAAGAAACGGAATCCCAAACTAATTTTTCATTTTCCAGAATATATTTTCTTAACTCAAGTTTCAAAAATTTGTAGCCTTCATGAACAGGTTCGAGCGAATCAAATGCA
>CAZRNW010000721.1:0-1900 GCA_964601535.1 uncultured Flavobacteriaceae bacterium | reverse complement strand
TACGGAAATGCTTCCAGTAAAATGCACGCTGCCGGCTGGGTAGCTGAAGCTGCTGTTGAAAAAGCGAGACAGCAGGTGGCGGATTTAATCGGAGCGGAATCTTCAGAAATTATTTTTACCTCAGGAGCCACGGAAGCAATTAATACCGCATTAAAAGGAATTTTAAATGCTTACCGGACCAAAGGCAATCACATTATTACTGTTACTACCGAACACAAAGCTGTTTTGGATACCTGCGATTATTTAAAACAGGATGGGGCCGAAATAACTTATCTGAATGTAGATAAAGAAGGTTTAATTGATTTGGATGAATTAAAATCAGCCATTAAACCTTCAACACTATTAATTTCGGTAATGGCAGCGAATAACGAAACGGGAGTTATTCAGCCTTTAGAAAAAATTTCCGCTATAGCAAAAGAGAAAAAAATAGTATTCTTTTCTGATGCTACACAATATGCCGGGAAAGTGCAGATGAATGTAAACGATTTAGGAATTGATGTGATGAGTTTGAGCGCCCATAAATTTTACGGACCGAAAGGAATTGGCGCATTGTATTTAAGACGGAAAAATCCGAGAGTGAATTTGGTCTCCTTACTGCATGGCGGTTCACAGGAGAATAATCACAGAGCCGGAACATTGAACGTTCCGTTAATTGTTGGTTTAGGTAAGGCTTGCGAACTTGCTGTAAATGAGATGTGGGATAATAATACAAACGTATCCAGACTAAGAGCTTATTTTGAGCATCAGTTATTAGATATTGAAGGATTAAGAATTAACGGGAGTACAAAATTCCGGTTATATAATACAAGTAACATTACTTTTCCGAAATCAATAAACATAAAACCGCTATTAGCAAAATATGCTTTTTCGAGTGGTTCGGCATGTACAACAGGCACAAATGAACCCTCGCATGTGCTAAAAGCAATGGGAATTCCGGAATCTGACATAAAAAACTCATTTCGTTTCTCATTCGGAAGGTTCAATAGCGAGAATGAGGTAAAGGCCCTATTGGCTGAGTTAATTACAAATTTTAACACTTGAGAATCCAAAAATTGAGCGAAAGGGCGCTATAAATGATTGAATTTTAGGGTGTAAAGCCAATAGAATTCATAATTTTGTAGTGTAAGATTATGAAAGCTTTATATATATCAATTTTCGTTTTAGGCTCTTTGGCAATTAATGCTCAAAACAGCTTATACAATAAACTAAATTCCTATTTGACAAATCAAACAAAGGAAAATGTTGTTGCAAACCGTTTAATCGCAATTAATGTTTGGTCGGCTTCCGATAAAAACAGCCGCGATTTAAATGTTGAATTTGATAAGGTGTTTAATACTTACGAATACGCTAAATTAAAAGGCGGAAGCAAAGGCATTATCGTATTAAATGTTAATATTGATAATGATCCGGTAAATTCAAACATTACCCTTAAGAAAGATGGCGTTACCAAAACCAACAGGATTCCTTCTGATAACTCAAGTATTCTTGATGAATTAAAAGGGAAACCTGCGGGATATAACATTGTTTTTGATTCTAATGGAAATGTAGTTTATGAAAATCTGAAAACCGGAACCGTATTTAATTCAATTAACCAATTAATCACAAGATAAGCGAAATGAAAAAAGTTATTTTATCAGTATTATTACTTTCTTCTTTAAGTTACTCGCTTAAATCACAGAACGCAGCTGCTTGTAATGCTGCACAGCCTGTTTGTAATAATCCGAACTTCCAGTTTACATCAAGTATGGGTAACGGATTAACTGCCGGTTTAAATATCAGTAACCCAACAACAAATCCTCAAACCGGAAACGGTAATAATCCATCAGGTCCATCGAATTCAGGTTGTTTATTATCTCAGGGTCCGGGTCCGCAATGGTTATTATTAACTGTGTCAAGTACC
>CAZRNW010000720.1:0-1900 GCA_964601535.1 uncultured Flavobacteriaceae bacterium | reverse complement strand
AAGAAAAAAAGGAAGAAACTAAACAGGAACCTGCTCCTGGAGGAACCCGTATGGCCATCAATGAAAAAGGCTTGCCAACCAAGAAAAAATCAAGTTCACAGTCTTCTTCAGCTTCAAAAGAAGAAACTAAGAAAGAGGAGACCAAAAAGGAAGAACCTAAGAAATAACATTCAAAATCTGAATATTTAGAAGCCGTTCAAAATCAATCGAACGGCTTTTTTATTGCCTTAGTTCATAATCTGTATGCTTTTTGAAAGTAATATTAAGTTTTTGTATATTTATATAACCCTCAAAAAATTAACGCATGAAGAAAATCTACATTTTCTTAATAATTCTTATTTATTGTTCGGTTACAAATGCTCAAAAATCTGTTTTTGATTCATTAACTGGGTTTGATCATAGTCATGTTAATGAGCATTTATCTCAAATAAAGGATAAGCAAACTAAAGAAAACTATTTAACTAATGTTAAGCGTAGTTTTATAAACAGAAAAAACAATTTGATTAACGAAACAAAACATCTTTCTGCCTCTTCTACCAGTACGTGCGGGAACCTTGATTTCGAAGATGGAAATGTTAATGGTTGGACCACCTCGGGTGATTTTCAGATAATGTCGGGGAGCGGAGTTGATCCGTATGCCGGATATCCGGTAGTTTGCCCCGGTGGTAATTTTTCTTTGCGACTTAATGATGATAATGTTTTAGCAACAACTTGTTCTACACCCGGCACAAAATCTAATTATAAAGCTTCAGCCTCAAATACGATTTCTATTACAGCGGCAAACCCGTTCGTAAAAGTAAATTTTGCAACGTGTTTTTTAGCCTATGGACATGTGCAGACTCAAGCTGCAAACGCAAGAATTGAATTTTATGATATGTCAAACAACCTTATTAGTGCGCCGGGATTTACTGCGTGGATATCTTCAACAATAGGGTTTCCGCCTCCGCCGGGTACGATCGTTGCAACATCCTCCATAAATTCTATACCTTCTTCAATACAGGGTTTTCAGTTGTGTAACAATGCTACCTGTACTGTGGCTTATTCACCCTGGCAACAAAATGTTTTTAATTTGTCGGCACACATAGGTCAAACCATAAAGATTAAACTTTCGGCCGATTGGTGTACATTTAACTATGATTGGGCTTATGCCTATTTTGATGTATGTTGTGATTCTTCTTGTTCGGGTATTCTTACGGATGTAAAAAATTTAGAAAAAGATTATTTAACCATGTATCCGAATCCATTTAAAAATGAAATTGTAATTAATAAAGCTACTCACGAAGCATCGGAGTTTATTTTATACAATTGTCTTGGGCAAGAAGTTTTACGTAAACGCTTAACTAACCCTAAAAACATCATTGAAACTGAGTGCTTTCCGCAGGGTTTATATATCTATTCGATAGAACAGCAAAATAAGCCTATCAAGCAAGGAAAATTGCTTAAAGATTAGCCCAAAATTCCCTCCCTTTTTTAAATAATTCTTATATATTTGGGCTCTTAAAATTAATTTAAAAGCCAAATTATATGAGCAAAATTAAAGTAGCCAATCCTGTAGTTGAATTAGATGGCGACGAAATGACCCGCATTATCTGGAAGTTTATTAAAGACAAATTAATCCTTCCTTACCTCGATATCGATATTAAATATTACGATTTAGGTGTTGAATACCGCGACCAAACAAATGATCAGGTAACTATTGATGCCGCTGAAGCCATTAAAAAATACCAGGTTGGTATTAAGTGTGCAACCATCACACCTGATGAAGCCCGCGTTGAAGAATTTAAATTAAAGCAAATGTGGAAATCACCAAACGGCACCATTCGTAATATTTTAGATGGAACTGTTTTCCGTGAACCAATCGTTTGTAAAAATGTTCCGCGTTTAGTTACGAACTGGACTT
>CAZRNW010000719.1:0-1916 GCA_964601535.1 uncultured Flavobacteriaceae bacterium | reverse complement strand
GGTCTGGGTAATTGTTCCTGCGTCCAAAAGTCTTTGAGCGTGTTGATTCCTACAACACCACATGAATTAACAAGTGGTCCACCCGAATTACCGGGATTGATTGCTGCATCTGTCTGAACAAACTCTAACCCTCCCTCAAACATATTAAGGCGTGAAAATATCCCCTTTGTAATTGTTGAATCCCCAACTGGTTCATTAGGCCATCCGACTGCGTAAAGTGTTTCCGCAAGAGATAACTTTGATGAATCAAACCATTTGCAGGTAGGTATATCTACGGGAAGCTTGAGAACCGCAACATCAAGTGTTGGTGAATAATTCCACATCGTCAACGGTTTCTCTCCATTAATCCATGTCGTCAATTTTTTCGCGCCGTCCACAACATGCTTATTGGTTATCAAAAATCCTTTTTTAATGGAAAATCCAGTACCATGTCCCCCATCGTCTCGTACAATTAAAACTGTACACATTTTCGCCGCATTAAGCGCATAATCTTCTATACATTTTGTTTTATCTGCTATAACTTCATTACTGTCAGAATAGACCGCGCCATTATTACGGCTATCAAGTATCTGTACAAATGAAGCTCCGGCAAGCGTACATAACAAAAGAATTACACCTAACAACCTCCATGTTTTTTTAATGAGCGTTACAAAAAAAGTTATCCCGGAAAGTAAGCCGTAAATCCCAACGATACGCCATAAGTTTTCGCCACCAATCTTCGCTTTTTCCGCAAACGAAAGGTTGTCTGCTGTTTTAAGAAACGGTAACGATACTAAACCAAATACAAGACTCAAGAGAAAAGCGACGAAAAGCATAAAAATAAAATAGGAGAATGTTATGCCGTGATGCTCCGAGGATTTGCTCTTTATCACACGAAGCTCCGTATTGATTTTTCTATTCTTACTTTTCTTATTAGCGTCCACGAGGAAAAAAACTATCGCTAATATAAAAGAGACAACACCGGTGACAAAAGAGATACCAAATAATTTGCCCCACGGATTGCCGGGTTCTAACGAATAGTTCAAAGGAGCGTATTTCTGACCTACAAAGAAGGCAATCACTGCAAGCAACCAAATGATTAGAAATACCCACTTCATATAAGTTCCCTACTCTTATACTACAGCCTAATAACAGTGCAGGCAAATGACTCTCCTCGCAGCAAGCTGCGGGGAACTACGGCTTCGCTCGTATCCCTAAAACAGATTAGTATGCGAACATACTCATCGCCTATAGAGCTATGTGTTGTAAAGTTCAACCTTTTGACACTTGCTTCAGATTCAAGTTGCCAAAACCATATAAAGAGGCTAATTGTAAGAAGGTCAAAAGAGAAAAGAATAATTCAATCTATTGTGCCGTTATTGTGCCCTCGGATTCATCCTTAAAAGTTATTCCGTATTTGCTTAACTCTCTTTCTATCTCCTGCCGCGCATCCTGAACCATTTTAATGGTCCGTTTTATTTTATGGGATTCTTGATTTATTGTTCCTTTACATACATTCTTAACATCCTCTGGAAGATTCTCTGCGGGCACTCCAGCGAACTCTTTAAACATCTCTCTACTTAAGGATAATCCGTTAATTGCTTTTTGCATGTTGTAATATGCCTGCTGTATCGTATTGAAAAGCGTATCGGATTTACTTATTTCATCCATTGCGCCTGAAGAAACCAGAGCATAAAAAACTTTTGTAGTCGTGTCTTTAGCCATTTCCAACAAAAATGAGTAATTATCGTAGTATTTTCCGGGTGAATCGGGTATTGAGTCTATAGCTTCACTTAAAGGTTTTAAAGGTTGTTCATTCAAGCTTAATTCAGAACCAAGTAATTTTAATCCTCCAATATAAACCTTTTCCCTTTCTCTTTTTTCCTTTTCTTGTTCTGATTTCTTTGTATAGTTCATCGAAATATAGACACCTAAAA
>CAZRNW010000718.1:0-1917 GCA_964601535.1 uncultured Flavobacteriaceae bacterium | reverse complement strand
CTAAAAGCCTTTCAACCAATCTTGTTATATCCGAACTTTTATCAAGCATTTGTAGCTTAATGGTAGAAACCATCATGGACTTAGGATAAACTTCGTTTAAAATTTTAAGTATGTTAAATTGCTGAGCGGTGACGTTGTATGCTTTTAAGACAACATGGTACTCATTATGCAACCAATTATTTGTAAAATAGATATTTACTAAAGCTTTTTGTCTATCAGCAATATTTGATTTTGTTCTGTATTTGATTTTGTTCTGAATTTGATTTTGTTCTGAATACAAAACAAACAAAAATTCAAAATTCTGGGACAATTAAATTTATATTTTCTATTGCAAGATCGATAGGTTGTAGCATTCAACCCTTACTTATAACCTCCTAGTGTAATTTAAAAGAGGAAATTCGATAAAATACTTTAAACAATTATCGTTTAAACATCTATCTGAAAATAAATTTTAAATATATGATATACATATAGTTAAAAGAATTGTATAATAATTAATAACACAGGAAACTATGTAATATAAAATAGTTTTCATAGTTTTGTCGCTCTTAATGGAAAAAGGACATCAAAATAAAATTCTTGAAGGCGCCAAGGAACTTTTCTTTATGTATGGATTAAAGAGAGTAACTGTAGATGATATTTGTCGGCATATAGGGATGTCGAAAAAAACTCTTTACTTATTTTTTAAGAATAAAGAAGAACTAATTGAATGTCTACTTGAAAAAAATATTAATGAAAACAAAAAAGAATTTGAACACATATTTAAAAAATCACATAATTCAATACAGGAGATTATTCTTTTAATGGAACATTTAGCAGAAATGTTTTCAGAAATAAACCCACACGTATTTTATGATCTGCAAAAATACCATCCTGTTGTTTGGAAACAGTTTAAAGAATTTAAAGAAAATTTTTTGTTTCAAATGATTGTGGAAAATTTGGAAAAAGGTATTCAAGAAGGTTTATACAGGCTTACAATAAATAAAGAAATTTTAGCCAGGCTGCGCATTGAAGAAACTGAAATGGCTTTAAATCCTTTGTTATTTCATAAAGAAAAATACAAAATTTCGGATATTCAAATTGAATTATTAGATCATTATTTACATGGCATAACTACTTTGAAAGGGCATAAACTAATAAATAAATACAGACAAATAAATGAAGACGAATAATTTATGAAAAATATTTCAATAATAATAATAGGCGCTGTCATCTCTTTTCAAACAGTTGCTCAAAATAAGAACGAGCCTGCAAAAAACCTTTCATTGAAAGAAGCAATTGAATTTGCATTAGTAAATAACTCTAGTATAAAAAATGCCGAGTTGGATATTGATGCCTCAAGGTATAAGAAAAAAGAAATAACAGGTATGGGGCTTCCTCAAATATCTTCTTCTTTTGATGTTAAAGATTATGAGAAGCTACCAACGCAATTGCTTCCTGGACAATTTTTTGGCGCACCTCCCGGAACCTACATTCCGGTGCAATTTGGCGTAAAATACAACGCTACAGGCTCGATTCAGGCTAGTCAGATTGTTTTTAATAGTGACTACATCGTTGCCTTACAATCCTCAAAGTCATTTTTGGAATTGTCAGAAAAAAATTATCAGCGTTCACAAATTGAAACCAAAGCTACAGTTACTAAAGCCTATTATACCGCTTTGGTGAGTAAAGAAAGGTTGAAATTGCTTCAAGCTAATGTAGATCGTTTGAAAAAATTAGTTGAAGACAGCAAATCATTAAACACAAATGGTTTTGTTGAGAAAATTGATGTTACTCGTGTAACTGTTGCTTATAATAATTTGCTGTCGGAAAAGGAAAAAATAGAACGTTTAGTTGGGTTGACGGAAAGTGTTTTGAAATTTCAAATGGGAATGGAAATTAAATCGCAAATTAACCTTACAGACTCCTTGCATCTTG
>CAZRNW010000717.1:0-1926 GCA_964601535.1 uncultured Flavobacteriaceae bacterium | reverse complement strand
GCTTATAGCGACAGTAGTTTAACCAAGGACGGAAATGATATTTCATTGGGGAATTTTGCTTGCCGGACGGTGGAAGATTATGTAAGGTCCAATAAAAATGATATAGCCGGCAAACATGTTGTGATATTAAACAGAGGAGGATTAAGGAATAGCATTCCGGCCGGCGAAATAACAAGGAGACATCTTTTCGAGCTGATGCCATTCGATAACGAAATCGTAATTCTGAAAATAAGCGGCGAAAAAATGATGGAATGCATCAATTCGATGATAAAAGACAAAAAATTAATAAGCCGCAATTTAAGTTTCAGCGTAAAGGATAATGAAGTGTCTGATATTAAAATTTGGGGATTTCCATTTAACATAAAAGAAGACTATTATGTTGTGACAACAGATTTTTTAGCGATGGGCGGAGATAATTGCTCTTTTTTCGGAAAACCCATGGTTTACGAAACAACAAAAATAAAATTACGCGATGCCATGATTAACTATTGTTTAATGCTAACAAAAATTAACAAACACATTATTCCTGAAAGAACCACAGATGTCAGAATTTCAAAATAGACGCGATTTTTTAAAATATTTTATCTGTGGTACAATTGCACTATCGGGTTTTGATGCTTTGTCGAAAAATTTGGTGAAGAAAAGAGAGATAAAAAAACTCACCATCCTGTATACCAACGATCAGCACAGCCGTATTGAACCATTTCCGGATAACGACCCGAAATACGGAGGTCAGGGCGGATTTGCCAAGCGGGCTGCAGTAATAAAACAAATAAGAAAGGAAGAAGAAAATATTTTATTACTGGATGCAGGCGATATTTTTCAGGGCACCCCTTATTTCAATTATTACCAGGGTGAACTGGAATTTAAACTAATGAGTGAGATGGGTTACGATGCCGCAACCCTTGGAAATCATGATTTTGATTTAGGAACCGGAAATATTGTAAAGCAAATGCCTCATGCAACATTTCAGTTCCTTAATTGCAATTATAATTTTTCGGATACCGAACTTACAGGAAAAATTTTACCCTACAAAATTTTTAATAAGGGCGGATTGAAGATTGGCGTTTTTGGAATTGGTATTGAATTAGAGGGACTTGTACCAAAACACCTCTATGGAAATGTGAAGTACAACAACCCTGTTGATTGTGCCAATACGAGTGCACATCATTTAAAACACAATATGAATTGTGATTACGTTATATGCCTGAGTCACTTAGGATATAAATACGATTCATCTAAAATCAGTGATTTAGTTTTAGCTTCACAAACAAAAAATATCGATTTAGTAATTGGAGGCCATACGCATACCTTTTTAAACGAACCCGTAAATACCACAAATTCAGTCGGAAAACAAACTTTAATTACACAAGTAGGTTGGGCCGGAATTTGGCTGGGGCGTATTGACGTTTTTTTCTCTCCCATTGGGGAAAAACTGATTCATAAGGGTGAAAAACAAAAAATTTAAATATCCAAGAAAAAAGTAATTTTTTTCGAAAAAATATTTTTTTTCATTTTGTTGTGTAAATAAATAAACAATGTATATTTACAAACAATTACACGTTAATATCATTTGAACACACTATATACAAACTATTAAAACTTATTTACGATTATGAAGGAGAAAACAGCAGAACAGATTTGGAATAATTGTTTAGAGGTTGTGAAAGATAATGTGAGCCCGCAAAACTTCAAAACATGGTTCGACCCGATTAAACCTGTTAAGCTTGCTGAAAGTATTCTAACCATCCAGGTTCCTTCACAATTTTTTTACGAATGGCTTGAAGAGCACTATATCTCACTTATTAAAAAAGTGATTCGTAAAGAACTTGGTACCGAAGGCAGATTAGAATACAACATTGTAATGGACAATGGTACAGGCAAGACTGAAACAACTAAAGATCTTGGCAAGCAGATTGGTAAACT
>CAZRNW010000716.1:0-1939 GCA_964601535.1 uncultured Flavobacteriaceae bacterium | reverse complement strand
CATTCTCCAAGCCGAAGAATTATCAATTACTGTAATTCCTGCTGCTGCAAATTTTGGAGCCCACTCAAGAGATGTAGTTCCTCCTGCAGAAAACAATGCAACATTCGGTTTCATATCAATTGCCGTTTGCATACCCACTACATTGTATTTTTTCCCTTTATATGAAACTCGCTTCCCTACAGATTTTTCAGATGCCACAGGAATTAATTCTGTAACCGGAAAATTTCTTTCTTCTAACACTTGAATCATTTTTGTGCCAACTAGCCCTGTTGCACCCACTACTGCTACTTTCATTTTGTTTGTTTTTATCGTTTAAAATAAAACAGCCTTTCTAATTAAGAAAGGCCGTTGTGAATATATATAAAACACATAAACCTTTCCTATTGGAAATGTTTCTTTGTGTGCTTTTTATTTTTACAAATGATTTTCATCTTTTTCGTTTGCAAACCTAATTTGTTTTTTTGTAATCTGCAATTGATTTTAAAATTATTAATACAATAATATTCCTATACCACAAGAAAAAGGAATCATATTAGGTTCTCCTCTGTTTTTATTAAACAATTCTGATAGTGAATAAAAACCTTGTAAGGTTATTTTATCATAACCAATTCTAAAAGTAACACCATATCTAATTGGGTTTAAATTTTTAATCCAATAAATTTTTCGTTTGCCATCATCGTCTATCACTTTTGTATGTGCGTCTACCAGATAACCCACTTTCCCACCTATAGACATTTTAAATTTATGTCCATCACCAGTTCGTATTCTCAAACCAAAAGGAACTTCAATATAAGTGCAAGATAATTTATTGCGCCTGTAATTTGTGGTTATTGGTTCTATCGTAGTGTATTTTCCATCAATGGAATAAGTAATTCGTCCGTTTGAATGTACATTATGAGTACTCATTCCAACACCAAAGGTTAAACTAAACGGACCATAACCCACTGGATAATCCCACATAAAATAAGCATTGCCTCCCAATGAAAAGGGCTTTTGTTTAATCCCTTTAGGCATATTCAACCAACCATCGTAGCTAAAATCTGCGACAATACGGTCTTTGCGCTCTTTTATCTTTTTAGGAGCTTCTTCCTCTGTAGTTTGAGAAATCGCTACAAATCCTATAAAGAAAAAAAGTAAAAAGAATATTTTTTTAGTTGCGTGCATCAAAGTTTAAAAATAGCAAAATTTAAGATTACAAATTCATTAAAATAAACCTACTATCGTTTCGGATTTTTGAAGCCAATAGGTTTGTATGCCCAGCTTTTTTGCTCCTTCAATATGTTGAATACTATCATCAATAAATAAAGTTTCTGAAGAATTTAAATTGTTTTGTTTTAATACATACTCAAAAATTTCAGCATCTGGTTTTCTCATCCCTATTTTGTACGATAAATACATTTTTTCGAAGTATCCCGATAAATCATTGATTCCAAAAGTTTGCTTTAAATATTTTTCAAATTGAATGATATGAATTTCGTTGGTATTGCTCAACAGAAAAGTCCTATGGGTGTTTTTCATTTTTTTTAATATCTCTAGCCTTTGTTTTGGCAAATCAAGCAATAATGAATTCCACGCAGCATCAATTTGTTCAGCTGTAGTTGAGGGATTTAGCTCTTTTTTTAATTCTGCTCTAAATTCATCAGAAGAAATTTTTCCTTTTTCATATTGGTCGAATAGCTGCTGCTGTTGTGCTTGGGAGAAATGATTGGAAAAATTATTTAAACCAAGCTTTTTAAATTCAGATACAGCTAAATCATAATCTATATTCAAAATAACACCACCTAAATCAAAAATGATGTTTTTGTAGGCATTTACATCTATTGCCATAAATTTATTCCCTATTGATTTGTTAATTTGCTACAAATATATAGCTTTGCAGTCCGAAAATTACTTTAAAAAGTAATTGGGCCTATAGCTCAGTAGGTTAGAGCACCTGACT
>CAZRNW010000715.1:0-1953 GCA_964601535.1 uncultured Flavobacteriaceae bacterium | reverse complement strand
GATATCGCTTCAAAATTTAACGCATCCGCACTTCTCTCGATGGTAAAGTAATTGTTATTTATCTCGGTTGCCGTAATCCAGGATAACTCGACTTTATCATGAACCCGTTTGGCTTCAAAATTAAGCAACTCAATTGGCAATGCACAACTCGAACATGCCACATTCACATTATCGATTTGATACTTCTCACCGTTCGCCCAGGTTTGAAGTGAAATTCTGAGTTGAAGTGTAGCAGCCGGATTCAGGCAAACACTATACGAATAAGAAGTGCCCGAACTAAGTGCTCCAAGTAGAATATAAGTTCCACCACTGCAAGTTTGAGCACAAGTCCCTCCTTCCGATGATGAAAGCGGAATAAAACCAGCTCCGTTGGCATTGTATTCTAAACTAATCCAATCTACACAATTGCAACCGCAGCCCGCAACACATTCCTCAAACGCATTTGATGCTGCGGCCAAGTTAATATCCATCGAAACAATCATACCATTTGTACATGAAGAAGTATTAATGTTGGCGGTGGTCCATGTTGCAGGACCATTTGTGTCTTCTGCCTCCAATGTATTTCCGTTTACATGAAAATAATCACCTGTCGTACAGGTTGGACAAGCGGACGTCCATGAAACACCACCGGTATTATCGAGACCGGTAGTCGAGGTATTTACTTCATCGAAAGGTTCAGAGAAAATAACCTGAGCCTTAAAATAAGTACAATTCCAAAAAAGAAAAATCAGCGTCAGCCATTTCCTCAAAAAAGAAATCCTGCAATAGTGTCCCTTGACTTTAAATATGATTTTTCTACCGTTCAAAAATAATTTCATTAAAATTAATCTGAAAAGCGGTTAAGGAGTCTTTTAACAAAGATTTAAGCTAAAATTCCTTTAGGGTGTTCACTTTCATAAAGTGCGTATCAAATTTACAAAGTAAACACCAATAAAACAGAGACTTATATTAACAAAATATTAAATTTTGGCTCATTTTTAACAGTTTTGAAAAGGGCATAATTTTTGTACCTTTAATAGTCTAAAACCAAGCCTATGAAAAAGTTATTTCTTATTCCCATAGTAATCCTTGCCGAAGTAGTTTGCTCTTTTATTTCGGCTCCGGCATTTGATGAATTAACGCTTAATTCAGCAATCCCTGAGGCAAGTTATAAAATGAAAGATGTGAGCGGAAAAGAAGTTTCTTTAGATGAGGCCAAAACCGCCAAAGGTTTATTGGTAATTTTTTCATGCAATACTTGTCCTTACGTTAAGCTAAGCGAAACCCGCATAAAAGAATACAGCGATTTTTGTGCTGCAAACGGCATTGGCTGCATTATTGTAAACAGTAATGAAGCACAGCGCAGTGAAGAAGATAGTTTTGATGCCATGACTAAATACCATGTTGCTCAAAAATTAAAATGTTTTTATACCGTTGATGCCGGCTCAAAACTGGCGAATGCCTTCGGAGCAACGCGCACACCACAATGTTTTTTGTTTAATACAAAAGGTTTGATTTATAAAGGTGCGATTGATGATAATGTAAAAGATCCTGCGGCGGTTAAAGAAAATTATTTGAAAGATGCTTTGAATGCCGTTGTAAAAAACACCGTACCTGCAAAACAGGAAACAAAATCAATTGGTTGTACCATTAAGAGGGTTGAATCTTAATAATTATCAAACCACTGCCGCTGACGGGGGATTTTGATATCGCTCAGCATGCTTGTTTTTAAGTTAATGGTTAAACTGTAGCTTTTCCGGAAGCCAAAAGGTATCCAGTCAATTCTCGCTTCCCAGCATTTCAAATCACGGTACAGATTCACGCTTGTGTAGCTTAATTGTTTATTGGTAAAATCATAACCGCTGGTGGCACCAATTTTCCAATTCTTTGTTACATCAACACTGCCACTGAAATTTAAACTTTGCGTGTACTTGATTTTTGCGCCATTGTATTGTTGGACTATATTCAAATTAT
>CAZRNW010000714.1:0-1965 GCA_964601535.1 uncultured Flavobacteriaceae bacterium | reverse complement strand
ACAATTACTTAAAAGCCATACAAAACAAAACCGACATCAACGGACAATTTGAATTGTACAAATCTTTTTCAGATAAAGCGGAGCAGTTGAAATTAAGCGCAAAGGATACAGTTGAACTTCCACTGCTTGATCTGGATTTCGATAAACTCATTTCAAAAATTAATTACACTCAAACTGCCGGCGATTCAAGCTTGCCGGCTTATCTGATTGAAAATGCAAGAAGGGAATCTAATTTCATCCGTGAAATCGGTTTGAAAGCTTACGCGAGGTACAGTTATTATGATGTATACTCTCAAAACATTCCCAACAGAAGTTTTATGTCGTACGGGGTAAATCTGACTGTTCCCCTTGTGTTCAATCAAAAAGAAAAAAGGGAATTATATTTAATCAATAAGCAAATTGATAATCTTCAGCAGCCACAGGTAGAACCGGGAGTTGAATATTTACTGCTGAACTATTATTATGATTACCGTTACAAATTAAAAAAATACTATAACCTCATTGAAAAAAGAAATGTTTTCGCTGAATTAATCAGAACCGAAAGTGTAAAACAAGAATTTTACGATTTGGAATTTAATCCTAACACAGCACTTTTGATATTAGATGATTATTGGAGCAATGCTATTGAATTACTGGATTTGCATCAGGATATGTACAAAACCCTTTTATCAATAAAAGAAAAAGTACCCGGTGCTGAGATCTCTGATTTTACTTTCCCCGTAACTGTTAAAGAAAATATTAAGGATTCAACATTTATACCTCCTCCAACAAAAGCCATTTACATCTGGAGCAAATCACTTACGGCTACATCAACCTTCAGTGTAATTACAGATTACATTACATTGAATGATTTTAACCAGATTGTGGTGTCTTACAAATACGATAAAGCTTATCTTCAGACTTTAAAAGCTTTCATTGATAAAAATTATACTTCCAAAATTTCTTTAATGATTGGGAACAATAAATTAATAAATGGCGGAATGCCTGTTTATCTTGATAGTCTCGCAAAAGCCGTGCCGCTTACTTTTGTGAAAAGCCTTCACCTCGATATCGAGCCTCATACTTTCGATGATTTTAAAACTAATCAGACAGCGTATTTTACAAAGTACATTCAACTATTGAATGATGCAGATGCTTTTTGTAAAAAACAAAATTTACAATTAGAAGTTTCGATTCCGCTCAGCTACCCCGATGAGGTGCTTGATAAAATATTTTCGGTTTGTAATAAGGTGTATTTGATGGCTTACGAAAATGTAGACCCGGATTTCATCACACGCAAATGTGAAGAAGAAATGAAAAGAGGTAAAAGCAAAATAGTGCTGGCCTTAAGAACAAAAGATTTTGAAACACGCGCCCAAATGGAAGACCACTTTAAAAAATTAGGAATTAAAAATACGGCCTATCACGATTATGAATCGCTTTTGGAACTTGATAAAAAAGCTGTAAACGCTAACGGGCAGGAAAAATAAAATGAAAAGTTTAAACTTTCAAAGAAATAAATCGCTCTTTCGTGTAACCAACGAAAAAGAAATTAAGAAAAAAACGAATTGGGACCGTATCGTTTACCTCATTCTGCTTTTCCTTTTTATTCTTTTTATTCTCTACTATCTTCTTAACAAAGTTTTAATGGTTCATGCATATGGACACGTGATTATTGAAAGTACCAAAATACGTTTAACCGACGACGCCAGAATTTCACAAATGCAGGTTCAGGAAGGCGATAGCGTTGTGATTGGCGATACTTTGTTTACTTACTCTTTAGATTTAGATCAGGATATTAATGGGCCAAATGCAGGTGGCGCCGCGCTTTCGATTGCAGGTTTATCAGGCGGGAGCAGAGGCAATACAGATTATTGGTGGTTAAAGGAATTGTACAACGTAAAAAAGACCATCGCCATCAACACAATTAAGGTCAACGAAAATAATGAGCTAATTAAAAATTTTGAAGGTGAATTATAACGTTTA
>CAZRNW010000713.1:0-1966 GCA_964601535.1 uncultured Flavobacteriaceae bacterium | reverse complement strand
GAATTTTTGGATTTGTTAGAGCGCAAGCATAAAACAACTTTAGATGAATTAAAAGCTGGTCAGTATACTGACGCTATCACTGGTGTTTTAGAAGCGGCTGCAAAAGATTTAGCATCAAAATATAAATAATTTGAATTCTCAATAAAAAGAGATGGCAAACTTAAAGGAAGTACGAAATAGGATTACATCAGTTGGTTCAACCATGCAGATTACTAGTGCCATGAAAATGGTGAGCGCTGCAAAATTGAAACGTGCACAGGATGCTATTACCCAAATGCGTCCTTATGCCGAGAAATTGAGAGATATCATGGCTAATGTAAGCGGAGGTGATAGTTCTGAAAATTCGTTTTCGCGCAATTCAGGAGGGAAAAACATTCTTATTATTCCTGTTTCAAGTAACCGCGGATTAGCAGGAGCCTTTAACGCGAACATCGTTAAAAGAACCTGGAATTTAATCCGCAATGAGTATACCGGTTATAATGTTACTGTTTTACCTGTCGGAAAAAAAGCGATGGATGCTTTCCGCCGTACGGATTATTTTATCAGCGGCCAAGACCTTCCTCATAATCTGAATGAATTATTTGATGGTTTAAGTTTTGCAAAAGTTGCTCCGGTTGCTGAGAAGATTATGGATGCGTTTGCAAACAAGCAATTTGATAAAGTTATAGTTGTTTACAATCAATTTAAGAATGCAGCAGTACAAATTGTACAGGCTGAGCAATTATTACCAATCGTCCCCCCTTCAGTGAATGCAAATTCAAAAGCAGCAACTGTCGATTATATTTATGAGCCGGGTAAAGAAGAAATCGTAAAGGATCTAATCCCTCGTTCTATAAAAACACAATTTTACAAAGCATTATTAGATTCAGTAGCATCTGAACATGGCGCACGTATGACAGCTATGCACAAAGCAACGGATAATGCGAAGGAATTATTGAAGCATTTAAAAATTTCTTATAACAAAGCGCGCCAGGCGGCAATTACCAATGATATTTTGGAAATTGTAGGTGGTGCAGAAGCATTGAACGGTTAAGCCGTTCATATTAAATAGTAATTAATCCCGTAAGATTAATGAATAGGTCTCCGATTTCCATTCGGAAAAATCCAATTTCATTTTTCGCACGGCTACAATAAAAACAGACCTATGAAGTTATCTATGTTCAAATTTAATCTGCCGAAAGAATTATTGGCAGAGTATCCTGCGAAAAACCGTGATGAAAGCCGTTTAATGGTGGTTGACCGCGCAACAGGAAAGATCTTACACAAAAAATTCAAAGACATCATTAACTATTTCGACGATGGGGATGTGATGATGCTGAACGATACCAAAGTATTTCCGGCGCGTATGTACGGGAATAAAGAAAAAACAGGTGCAAAAATTGAAGTGTTCTTATTGCGAGAGCTCAGTGCTGAAAGCCGTTTGTGGGATGTGTTAGTTGATCCGGCACGTAAAATCCGTATTGGTAATAAATTATATTTTGGCGAGAACGACAGCCTGGTTGCTGAGGTAATTGATAACACTACTTCACGCGGACGCACTTTACGTTTTTTATACGACGGTTCTTATGAAGAATTCAGAAAAGTGCTTTACGATTTGGGTGAAACTCCATTGCCAAAATACATCAAGCGTAAGGCTGAGGAAAGTGATATTGAGCGTTACCAAACTGTATTCGCTAAAAACGAAGGAGCTGTTGCTGCACCAACTGCCGGCTTGCATTTTAGCAGGGAATTATTGAAAAAATTAGAAATTAAAGGCGTGAATTTTGCACCATTAACTTTACACGTTGGTTTAGGAACTTTCAGAACCGTTGAGGTGGAAGATTTAACTAAACACAAAATGGAGAGTGAAGAAGTGTTGATTTCTGCTGACACATGTAAATTAGTGAATGCTACTAAAGCAAAAAAGAAAAAAGTTTGTGCAGTAGGAACAACTGTTATGCGCGCTGTTGAATCTTCAGTTTCTACA
>CAZRNW010000712.1:0-1975 GCA_964601535.1 uncultured Flavobacteriaceae bacterium | reverse complement strand
TGAAAGTTCCGCTTACATTGATTAAGATAAAATACATTCCTTTTCCTAAATCACTTACGTCCACTTTCACTTCCGATTTATTCTGAGGAATTGTTTTTACCAACTGTCCAATACCATTTATAACACTTACATCAAATACTTCATCTGTTTCGCCTTTAATAACAAATTGTCCCGAGTTTGGGTTTGGTAAAACAGTGAATGAAATATTTTCTATTGCTATAACATTTATTCCTGTACAAACGCTTACCGTAATTGTTTTTACGGTTGAGTTGGCACAACCTGTTGTTGCGTTGGTGTAAGAATAAGCTGCAGTATATGTTCCGGCAACCGACTGGGTAGTGAATGTAGTTCCAACAACACCCGGACCTGAATAAACGCCGCCTGAAGGAGTTCCTGCTAGAGTTAAATTAACACCACCTGTAGAACCGGTACAAGCTGTATTTGACGAGCTCGTTAAAGTTAAACTTGGTAAAGCATTAACTGTTATTGCCGCAGTTTTTGAACCGGCACAGCCACCTGACATACCATTAACGGTATAAGTAACCGAAGAAGTTGGTGTTACTGCAATTGCGCTTCCTGTTATTGCACCCGGATTCCATGTATAACTTGTGGCACCATTTGCAATTAATGTTGCTGCTGTTCCAGCACAAATTGTTGCGTTATTTACCGTAATTGTTGGGTTCGGCGATATGGTAACCACTTTTGTTGCAATTCCCATGCAATTACCATTTGCTCCTGTTACAGTATATGTTGTAGAGGTTGTTGGCGTAACAATTACCGATGCACCTGTTAAACCACCCGGATTCCAGGTATAGGATGATGCACCGCTGGCTGTAATATTAACTGTGCCGCCGGCACAAGCGCCTGTTGAGCCGCCTGTACTCACTGTAGGGGTGGCGGTAACCGTTATAGATTTTACAATTGAATTTGTTCCGCTTGCATTAGCCGCGATTAAAGTTGCGCTGTAAACTCCGCCTGCTGCATAAGAAACAGTTGGATTTTGTAATGTTGATGTTGTAACCGATGCGCCGGGCATATTCCAGCTCCATGTTGTTGGTGTGTTCGTAGAAACATCTGTGAATGTTGTGGATGTGCCACTGCAAATATTGGCAGCAGTATTAAAATTAGCTGCAGGCGCAAATGCCGCAGCACCAATAATAAATACACCATTTTGCATATCACAAGCAAGGATTAAACCGCTTTTGAAATAGGGATATGCTCCCCAATTCCCATTATAGGAACTGGAACCGTAATTGTTACCGAAACTTATACCACCCTGAGGATAGGTATCAAAATATCCCGAAATAGTTGGAGTACCGGCTGCTGAAATATCATATAAATAAAGACCATCCTGATAACAGGAAACTAAAGCATATTTATTTCCAATTACGTAAGGGTTATGCGCAACATATTGCGAATTCGTTGTTGGCTCAAATGCTGAAGAAACAGACATGAGGCTCAAATTTGTTATATCATTCTTTTTAATACGCAAACCTGTCGGTACTTCATCACACATAATCATGGTCTTTCCATCTTTAGTAATTGAGCCTGCGTGACAATAACCGGCATCCACATAACCTGTCAATGAACCTAAAGCACTAAACGTGTTACTCGCGGTAAATTTATAGGCGTACATCCCCTGATTTCCGGCAAATGCAAATACTGTATCGTTGCGCACATGCATATCGTGTACATAAGTAATTGAAGGGTAATCCTGACTAAGCGTACGCAATAAAACCGGAGCAGAAGGTGTAGCTAAACTATAAACTCTCATGTTTACACTTGTTCCTCCTACTAAACGTATTCCCGCCACATAAAGTTTTGCAGTATTTACATCTACATAAACCTGATGCCCTCTTTCGAAATAAACAGAATTACTGTTATGCACCACATGTACCGAATCAGGTAAATACGACATATCAATAATTTGAAAACGATTAGGCGGTGAATTATCACTCACCACATAAGCAAAATC
>CAZRNW010000711.1:0-1990 GCA_964601535.1 uncultured Flavobacteriaceae bacterium | reverse complement strand
AACAAAGCCAATATTAAGGGAAGTGAATTAAAATTGCAGTTAACTCAAAACGAATTAATAAATCAAGTAAAATCGATCTATTATTATTTAGAGTATCTGCAAGCTGAAAGAAATTTGTTGTTGAGTCAGGATAGTATCTTCACTTCTTTCTCTAATGCATCAATCAGTCGTTTTAAAGCAGGTGAAAATACACTACTTGAAAAAACTACTGCTGAAACACAATTGATGGAAATAAAAAATTTGTTGGCGCAAAATCAATCGAATGTTTTTATTTATCAATCACAGTTGCAAGCATTAATGAATAGTAAAGTGCCTGTGCAGATAGAACAAAAGACTATTACGAAAATAGAACTAAACCTGCCGTCAGATAGCACAGCGTATTCACAAAATCCTTATTTGCTTTATATGAAACAGCAAATTGAAATAAGCAATAAGCAGAAGAAAGTGGAGACTGCAAAGGTGCTACCTGAATTTACTTTAGGCTATTTCAATCAATCTTTAATAGGTTATCAAAATACAAATGGAACAGATACCTATTACGATGCTTCAAAGCGTTTTACAGGATTTCAGGTTGGAGTTTCAATTCCGCTATGGATTGTTCCACAAACCGCTAAAGTAAAAGCTGCCGGATTAAATCAAAAAGTAATGGAAAGCAATTTTGAACAATATCAAACGAATGTTCAAAATCAATATGCTCAATACTTGCAAGAATATATGCAGGATAAGAATACCTTGGAGTATTATGAAAAAAGTGCGCTTCCGAATGCCGAATTGATAATCAAACAGGCAGACAAAGGGTTTAAATACGGAGAGATTGGTTATGTGGAATATTTACAAAGCATTAGAACGGCTTTAACAATTAAGACAAACCATCTATCAAGCTTAAATCAATACAATCAAAGCATAATAAAACTGGAATTCTTATTAGGTAAAAAATAATTTAAAAATAGAAATATGAAAAGGACAATCATTATAAATAAACTACTTGGTTTTGTGTTTACTGTAGTTCTTATTTGCTCATGTGGAAGCAAATCAGAAGAAGCTACAAAAGAAGAACACCATGAAGAAGAAGCAAGTATTGTTGAATTAACACCTGAACAGGTTAAAATAATCAGTCTTAAATTAGGTAAGATAGAGATGAAAGACCTGAGCGGTGCAATAAAAGTGAATGGAATGTTGGATGTGCCACCACAAAATTTGGTTAGCATTTCCGCACCAATGGGAGGCTTTGTAAAAAGCACGGAGTTATTGCAGGGAGTAAAAGTAACCAAAGGGCAGGCGATTGTAGTAATGCAACATCCTGATTACATTCAAATGCAACAGGACTTTTTAGAAACCAAAAGTCAATTGGAATATTTGGAATTGGAGTATAACCGACAAAAGGAATTATCGAAAGATAATGTGAACTCTCAAAAAACATTACAACAAGCTAAATCACAATACGAAAGTATGCTTGCAAAAAATGCAGGATTAAAATCTAAATTAATGATGCTTGGAATAAATGGAGAGAAATTAACAAGCCAAACCATGCAAAACTCAATCACGATTTCTTCCCCAATAAGTGGTTATGTTACACACGTAAATGTAAACATTGGAATGTATGTTAATCCAACCGATGTGATGTTTAAAATTGTTGATACAGAACACCTCCACGCTGAATTAACTGTTTTTGAAAAAGATATCCCCAAGATTAAATTAGGACAAAAAGTGCGCTTTACTTTAGCAAATGAAACAGAAGAACGTACAGCAACAGTTTATTTGATTGGGAGGGAAATTAGCACGGATAGAACTGTACGAATTCATTGTCATTTAGATAAAGAGGACTTAGATTTGTTACCGGGAATGTACTTAAAGGCTTATGTTGAAGCAGGAACTCAGCGTTTATCTGCATTGCCAAATGAAGCCATTGTTAATTTTGAAGGTAAAGATTATGTTTTTGTTGCGGAAAAGGAAGCAAATCACTTTAAAATGTTTGAAGTAACAAAAGGAA
>CAZRNW010000710.1:0-1992 GCA_964601535.1 uncultured Flavobacteriaceae bacterium | reverse complement strand
TAAAGTAAAAGTTTACATCAAGGGCCCGGGAGCAGGACGTGAATCAGCAATCCGTACACTTACCACTTGTGGTATTGAGGTATCTGAGATTATGGATATCACACCAATCCCTCACAACGGTTGTCGCCCGCCAAAGCGCCGCCGCGTATAAAAATTAAATTAATAACAGCCAGCCCCAAGGTGGGGTTTGGAGCTGATGGCCGGAAGGGCTTTCAGCTTAAATAATAAAAACCGGTGAAGTAGAAAAAATAAACTTCATCACAAAAAAAGAAACAATTATTTAAAATGGCAAGGTACACAGGACCAAAATCAAAAATCGCCCGCAAGTTCAAGGAGCCCATATTCGGCCCTGACAAAGCGTTGGAAAAGAAAAATTACCCTCCGGGGCAGCACGGTATCGGAAAGAAACGTGCAAAGCAATCTGAATACGCAATTCAGTTAATGGAAAAGCAAAAAGCTAAGTACACTTACGGAATTTTAGAGCGTCAGTTCGCAAAAATTTTCGCAAAAGCAGCACGTTCGCATGGTATTACCGGTGAAGTGTTATTGCAATTAATTGAAGCACGTATCGATAACGTAGTTTACCGTATGGGCATCGCGCCAAGCCGCCGTGCAGCACGTCAGCTTGTATCGCACTCGCACATTACAGTTAACGGTGTTGTTGTAAATGTATCATCGTATACTTTAAAAGCAGGTGATGTTGTTGCAGTACGCGAAAAATCACAATCACTCGAAGCAATCACTAATTGTATTGCGGGTACAGTTAATAAATACCCTTGGTTAGATTTCGATAAATCTACAATGAGCGGAAAATTCATTAACCGTCCTGAGCGTTCACAGATTCCTGAAAACATAAAGGAACAGTTGATCGTCGAGTTGTACTCAAAATAATTTTAGAACTTATTTAATAACCTTAAATATATATTATCAAATGGCAATCTTAAATTTCGTAAAGCCCGATAAAGTAATAATGATTAACTCAACTGAGACTGAAGGACAGTTTGAATTCCGTCCTTTAGAACCCGGTTTTGGTATTACAATTGGAAACGCATTACGCCGAATACTTTTATCTTCACTCGAAGGTTATGCTGTAACCAGCTTACGCGTTGAAGGTGTAGATCACGAATTCTCAACCATCAAAGGTGTTGTTGAAGACGTTACTGAAATTATCCTGAACTTAAAACAAGTACGTTTTAAAAAGCAATTAGACAATCACGAAAACGAGAAAGTAGTGGTTCATTTTGCAGGTGCTGAAAAATTCACTGCAGGTGATATCGCTAAATACGTTAACGGATTTCAGGTATTAAACCCTGATTTAGTAATCTTCAATTGCGATCCGTCAGTTCGTATTAAAATGGAACTGACTATCGAAAAAGGACGTGGTTACGTTCCTGCTGAAGAAAATAAAACAAATAGCGCTCCAAACGGAACTATTTTCATCGATTCAATTTATACGCCGATTAAAAACGTGAAGTATACAATCGAGAACTACCGTGTGGAACAAAAAACTGACTACGAGCGTTTAATTTTAGATATCGTTTCTGATGGTTCTATCCATCCGAAAGAAGCTTTAAAAGAAGCTGCTAAAATTTTAATTTTCCACTTCATGTTATTCTCTGATGAAAAAATTACTTTGGATACTGAAGATAAGAAGAGTGAAGAAGAATTTGATGAAACATCATTACACATGCGTCAGTTATTAAAAACTAAGCTTGTTGATATGGATTTATCGGTTCGTGCTTTGAATTGCTTAAAAGCTGCTGATGTTGAGACTTTAGGCGAACTAGTTGCCTTCAACAAAAACGACCTTTTAAAATTCCGCAACTTTGGTAAGAAATCATTAACTGAATTAGAAGACTTAGTTTCGGCTAAAGGCTTACAGTTCGGAATGAATGTAATGAAATATAAATTAGATAAAGATTAATATTGGTCGGCGATCGTCAATCGTCAATCGTAATTCGTAAATAAAATGAGACACGGAGATAAAATAAA
>CAZRNW010000709.1:0-2002 GCA_964601535.1 uncultured Flavobacteriaceae bacterium | reverse complement strand
AATCCGGCGTTCAAAGGCAGATCCGAGTTTTTCTTTCTTTTAACTTCTAATTCACCAATTAATTTTTGATAGACTCCGGAAAAACGCTTCTTGCTCAGAAAATTATACTTAGGAAATATCTTCAAAAATTCAGCAAGAGTATCAGGCAAGCCATCCTTGAGCCAATAAAAAAAAACAGATGTTGTCAGAACTCCATCCAAATGGGAAGCGCGTAATAGCTCACTTCCAAAATTGCCACTAACCATCGTATCTGAGCGTTTACTTAAAATTTCAGAACCATAATGATAGTGCGCTCTTCCAATAGTGGACAAGCCGTTACTTTCGATTACCATTTGTTTTGCACTCGCTGAATAAACATTAGATAAATAGTTATCGTCGATTAAAATTGGCTGATAATTAATTCCTGCTGCTTTTGAAATCATTGCAGGGATGCTTACATCATCCGACTCTTTTGTGCCAAACGAGTAAGCTATAAATTCTTTTTTACCTTTTACGCAAGATGATACAATACTGCGTCCATCAAAACCGGAAGTAAGGGCTACATTAAATAAATTATTCGGTAAATATTCATTAAGCTGAGTGCTAAAAAGGTCAACTAAATTATTCAGACTTTTTTTAAGAGGCCTTGCAGAATTTTGAAATAACTTTGATATTTCAGTATGCTTTTCTATCTCAAGAGTATTTTCTATTAATTTTAAAAAAGAATTTGATGGCACCTGTTTTATTCCTGAAACACAGGTTCGGTCGGTAAGCGAATAATTAAACAATATCCTTTCCAAAAAATGGATGTCATCAACAGCATTATCTTTTATGAAAGGAATTAAGTTTTGAATACGGTCTGAAACACACACGCTTCTTTCGTCTTTTGTATAAAATAAAGGTAAAAGACTGAACATTGAACTAAAGACAAAAACTGATTTTTCAGAATAATAAACCCCGGTAAAATTTCCTTTAGCTGAATGCAACCAGGAAACAAAGTCTTTTACTTCTCCTTTAAATGGTTCGGTAATTAAATCGCCAAAGTAAATTATTGTTCCATCCCGAGTATTTACCTTTAAAGTTTTCTGTGCTTTAGAATTCTTCTTTGTAATAAGTAAAGAATTTGAATTTAACTGAATAGCATTCTCGCTTTTAATTATACCTTCCGAAATATTATGGACGATAAGAAAACTCATTATATCAGTTTAAAATATGAAATTACTGCTGAATTCATTTCACTCAAAACCCTCATATATATGTGATAATTCGATAATATGATATTTAGTTCCGAATTTTTCCGCAAAATCAGCTGCAGCTTTATTGGCGGCGGATTTTAACTCGGCAATTTGCCTCACTTTATACAAAACCTGCTCTTCTGTTTTTTTACTTTTATCGATTAGAAAAATCCGAAAGTTTTTAAAAATCTCTTCCATTGCCGGGATGTTAAATGTAATTACGGGCACGCCGCATAAAACAGATTCTACAACCACATTTCCAAAAGATTCGTATTCTGATAAAAATAAAAGTAAATCCGACTTCTTATAAACCACTTCCATTTCAGAAGTATGTCCCTTTAAGTTTATTTTTTCACGATACTTAGACTTCTGAATTCGATTTTCAATATCATGATAAAGTTCGCCTGTACCATAAATATCAAAAACTGCTTTTATTCCATTTTCCAAAAGATACTCCGCTGTTTCAATCCAGAGAAACAAATTTTTTCCATCCGTTAATCTGCCGGCAAATATTATATTTAACTCATCTTTTGGATTTATAGTATGGCCTGAAGGGTTAAACCGGCTCAAATCTATTGGATTGTAAATTTTCTTTACAACAGCCCGCTTAAGTATTTTTTCATTAAACACTTTAGCGCTATAATCAGAATTTGATGTAAAAATTATTTTTTTTGAATACGCCCAATACCAGAATATTTTTCTGAAGAATTTCTGAAAAGCGCTTTGCCAATAATTAGTGCCATGAATTGAGTAAATAATTTTTTTAGTTCCGGCTAACTTAAGCATAA
>CAZRNW010000708.1:0-2004 GCA_964601535.1 uncultured Flavobacteriaceae bacterium | reverse complement strand
GCGGTGAGTGATCGTCACCCAGACCATGGCCGCGCTGCCAAATTAGTGAGTGATTCTTGTTTTTACAGCGGATTAATGAAGATCGAAACTACGCATGGTAAAGCAAAACAAAAAGCATGGCGACCGAAAGCAGTTTACCATTATATTCAGGATAATTTTATCCATCCTGATTTTGTGATTGATATTACCAAATTCATGGATAAAAAAATGGAAGCGATAATGGCTTTCGAATCGCAGTTTTATAATCCAAATTCAAAAGAGCCGGAGACGGCTATTTCCGGAAAAGATTTTATTGAAGCCATAAAAGCAAAAAGTACAATTTTCGGGCGCAGTATTGGTGTGCGTTATGCTGAAGGTTTTACGGCTGACAGAACCATTGGCGTTAATTCTTTATTTCATCTCGTGTAAAGCTTTATGGCAGAAGAAATAAAATTTAAAATATTATTGGTTGATGATGAACCGGATATTTTGGATTTTTTAGGGTACAATCTTAAAAAAGAAGGCTATGCAGTTTTTACTGCCTCCAATGGCGTTGAAGCGATTACCATAGCAAAAAAGGAATTGCCCCATTTAATTGTATTGGATGTAATGATGCCTGAAATGGATGGTATAGAAACCTGCAGGCAAATCAGGGAAATTCCTTCACTCAATAATTCTGTCGTTACTTTTTTAACCGCGCGTAACGAAGAGTATACTCAGATTTCAGGATTCGATGTAGGGGCTGACGATTTTATTACAAAGCCCATAAAACCTCGTGTATTTTTAAGTCGCGTGAAAGCATTATTGCGTCGTTATAAAAACGAGAAGCCTGCTGTTTCGGCGATTGTAGATTTGGGAGAGATTAAAATCGACAATGAGAAACACATGGTTTATAAAAATGGTGTAGCGATAGAACTTCCTAAGAAAGAATTTAATTTATTAACTTTATTATCGAGCAAACCCGGAAAAGTATTTAAGCGGGAAGTTATTTTGGATATGATATGGGGCGAGGAAGTAGTAGTTGGCGACCGAACCATAGACGTGCACATCCGCAAACTCCGCGAAAAATTGGGCGAAGATTATATCAAAACCGTAAAAGGAGTAGGGTATAAATTCGAGTTCTAGCCACTAATTTCACTAATTAGCACGAATTATTAGTGATCATTTGTGTAATTCGTGGCTTAAACCCTCACGTATTTCTGAAAAGTGTAATCAAAAGGATTCTTTTCATCTGCCCAATGTTCTTCTTCCCAAACTAAATTAAAATCAGCAAATTTTATTTCCGGAAAAAAAGTGTCCGCTTCAAATTCGTGTTTGATGAGGGTGCGGTAAATTTCGGAAGTGAAAGGCATTGTGATTTTATAAATTTCAGCGCCTCCGATGATGTAAGCTTTTTCTTCTTTCACGTTTTTCATCATTTCGTCAAAAGATGAATAAACTTCAGCGCCTTCAATTTTTAAATTCTTGTTGCGTGAAATAATAATGTTTTTCCGTCCCGGTAACACTTTTCCAATCGATTCAAAGGTTTTCCGCCCCATAATTATAGGAGCGCCCATCGTTGTGGCTTTAAAAAATTTCAAATCAGCAGGTAAGTGACAAAGCAGTTTATTGTCTTTGCCAATGGCATTATTCAAATCAGTAACAACTACGGCAGCTAAAATCATTGTTCTTTAAATACTTTATTAAGGCGTTTTAATAATACAAACATAATAATGGTTGCAACCATCAGCAAAACAAAATTAAGCCAGAAGTAATTTGCTTTGTTATCAAATTTATCCCAATTTTTAGCAAGTACACCGCTTAATTTATTTCCGATGGAGGTTGCTAAACTCCAGCCTCCCATCATTAAAGCAGTTAAACGAACAGGAGATAATTTACTTACCATGGATAAACCCATCGGACTCAATAATAATTCTCCAACAGTAATAACGCCATAACTTGCAATTAACCACCAGGCACTCACTTTATGCATGCCATTGTCGCTGGAATATACTGCAGCAACCATTACTAAAGTAGAAAGAGCGC
>CAZRNW010000707.1:0-2005 GCA_964601535.1 uncultured Flavobacteriaceae bacterium | reverse complement strand
CTGGCGGAAAATCTGCTCATATTGTTGAAGGAGTTTCAATCCTTACAGCGAGTAAAGATGATGAACCTTCTTTAGAAATTAATGGACACGGTGTTTTTACAAATTTATTATTGGATGCTTTACAGGGTGGTGCATCTGACCTTCGTGGACATATTACTCCAGGAAGTATTTACGCATACATTGACCAAGCATTAGGTCCTTGGGATCAAAGACCTGTTTTTAAAACAAACATTACAAGATTTACTTCACTCAGAAATATTGTTCCTCAAGTTCCTATTGAAACATTAAGAAAGCTAATTGAATATTTTCCGACAGCCTCACAAGAATTTCCATTAGACCCATCATTTGAAGATACCAACGCTGAAAAAATTGAACACAAGATTATTGAACCATACGCTAAAGTTGAAAATGTAGCGATATTTAAAAATTTACAAAAATTGCAAAGTGTAGGTTTAATTGTTCCCGTTGGCGAGCAACATATGTACTATGCAGCAATTAATTCAACTGCATGCAAACTTACTGCGTTAGGTTATCATTATTGGCGACTTGTAAAAGATAAAAGAATTTAACTATTAAATAAACGATTATGGCAGACAAAAAAGTAATTTTTATTGCATTTGCAATAGAAGATGAGGCACAAAGAAATCTACTTAAGGGACAATCTCTTCACACGAAATCTCCTTTCGAGTATATTGATATGTCAGTAAAGGAGGCATATGATAAGGACTGGAAAGATAGTGTGCGTACAAGAATCAAACGCTCCGATGGAGTAATCGTTCTTGTAAGTAAAAATTCGCTCACGTCAAGTGGACAAAAGTGGGAAATAGAATGTGCTAAAGAAGAAAAGAAAAAAATATTAGGTATTTGGGCATATACAGACGATCGTACAAATATAGTTGGCGTAAACACAAAAGTGTGGACGTGGGACAATATAAAAGACTTTATTGATTCGCTATAAATTGACAGACATCTAATGCCAACCCTTCGCAGTCATACACATTTGAAAGCCGCACAAGTCAACACACAACCAAAGCTTACAAATAAGTATGCCTGCCCGACACACAACGACAGACAGAAAAGCACTGGTGGTAACAGCACCTTTGCGTTATGGCGGGGGTAGTGCGAATATAAACAGTTGTGCGTTTAATAAACAGTGTGCGTTTAGACAGGTTAGTGCATCTAATCCGCCACAACGCAAAGCCGCAAAACGTTAGTGGCAACCTTTTGACAGACTCAATGAAAAAACATAACAGATATTCAAAAGGACTTCATTTTTTAGTATTCATTTGTTTTCTAATGCCTTTCTTTAATACGAGTTGCGAAGAAAATAAAGAATCAACCGAGGACAATGTTGTGTTGGCGGACACAGTTAAAACGGAAGTCGTAAATGTAGACACAGCTAATGTTGTAAGTGACATTGCAGACAGCGTAGCGTTAGCGCAACCCGACAGTGCAACACAAACAAAAAAAGACGATCCTTTCGCAAGTGTACCATTTCTTAAACCAATTTTAAATCCATCAAAGGACGTATATTCAGGACTCGGTATAATACTAACACATTTTGCGTTAATCATTGGAGGGTCTGTGGTTATATGTTTTTTACTTTTAATAATTTGTTTGCTTATAAAGTTCATAGAGCCTACTGCAAAAAAATCTATTGTCCTCCTTGACATATTTGCATTTTTAGTTCTCGCGTTTTCCAGACCTTATGCGTTCGACTACCAATATCTTTGGGGCTGGTGGACTTGCTTGGTATTTCTTTTTCTTTTGACAGTTTACGACATATACTTAGCAAGAGCTGAGCGCAACCAGGACGTAAAAGGCAGCCACTAACACACGGTGTGGCGACCAGCGGGCAGACTGAAGGTCATCGCGGCGCGCAGAGTTAGTTGCCCGCAAGCGGAATTTAAATTTGCGGCCGCTAATTTTGTTTGGTATCTTTAATAAACGTTTTAGGGTGTAGACGGTTGAGTGTTTCAAAGCCCGCCGATCGCCAACCGTGAAA
>CAZRNW010000706.1:0-2005 GCA_964601535.1 uncultured Flavobacteriaceae bacterium | reverse complement strand
ATTTCTTGGGCAGCGCGTTTAGCAGCACCAGACTTACGACACGATGCAAGAAACCACGGTGCCTCGAAATAAAACTCAAAAGTTCCATTTGGTAATGATTTTGGTCTTACTAGCTCACTTTTAGAATTAAACTGAAGATGTTCCTCGAATTCTGCAGACTCAAGTTCTAGCCATTCACGATCTGAGCAACATCCATCAGCCATAGAAAACACAAGATTTGCTTCAGGATCAGCTTTTTGTAATTCTAGGAGAAGATCTTTAACTTTCATTTAGAAATCCTTGTTAAACATAAGAATACCTTTTTTAGTATTCATTTGCAAGCTAAAATACCTATTAAGACGCACTGTGCCGGTTCCGCCAGCGGCAGCAAACATAATTGGACCAGTTACCTGAATAAAGGTTGGCTCAATAAATCTTTCTATTCTTTTTTCGTTATATTTTACAATTTCTCTAATTTCTGGATGAGTATTATAGTAATGAGAAGATGTTTCGCTACATCCTGTAGAATTAACACAAGCAAAAATTACTAACGCTTCAGATAGCACCTTCGGCCTTTGCTATGGCTATAATTTGCTCCAAAGAAACTGGCTTGAAACCGTGAACGTCAACGCCCACGTTAATCATAAGCGTTCCTTTAGGAGATTTTCTAGATTGCCATTTCTCATGTACGTGACCACAAAGTAAGATCTTTCCGTCATCTACTGGACGCCATTTCGCGTATTTATCTCCACCATTTTCTAATTCGTACGGTCCTGCGTAAGGATGATGGCAAAGATTCACCGTACCGAGTCCTTCGAGATCTAAAGTGGTTTGCTCTGGAAGCACTTCCCATCCATAGTCTTTATATTTTTGAATCCACTTATCCTGATTTTCTTTATGACGCGATTTACGATGAAAACTATGCAGCATATCGTGATTTCCAGGAACAAGCTTGCGAATTCCATTTAATCGAAACGAAAAAATTTCTACAGGACGAAAAGCCAAAGAGAAATCTCCCAGTACATATACTGTATCTTCTGGTTTGACTATTTCATTCCATTTTTTTACCATATCTTCATTCATTTCTTCTACGCTAGCATATGGACGTGAGCAGTACCTAATTACGTTATGGTGATAATAATGCGTATCCGAAGTAAAATAAGTTTTCATAATTCCTCCGGTAATCTGCAGATCTTCTCTTGCATAATTTCGATTGGAGTAACAGCACAATCTCCATAATAACAAGACTGGTTAACAGCTAAAGTACAACTCCTTATCCAAATAATAGGTCTGTCTTCTTGAAGCTGAATTATTTCACGATTTAAACGATTTAACTCTATATTCTTTTGTACACAAGACTTTGCAGTAAGAAAAAATGCTACAGCAAATAAAAATACCAGTAAATATTTCATGTTTGATTACCCTCGCCTAAAACCCTAAGCGCCCACAGCATATCTCCATACTGGAAACCGTGCATGAATGCAGTCTTTACAAAATTCTTCTGCTGAGAATCTAACATATCGCTATCATCGTCTAGAATAACATAATCTGTCACTTCTGGATGCTCATCTAGCCATTTCTGGATCTCATTTCCGCGCTTACTATGAAGCGATTCAGTAACATCAATAATAGCGTCACCGATTGTAGGTGAAAATTTCAGGATCTGCTTCAAATCTTCAATAGTTCTGCCTACTCTCCAACTTGAAGACACGACGATCTTCACTCCAGGAGTTCTGATAATTAATTCCTCTACGTTATTCACGCAAATAGGGCAAAATTCATCGGCCATATATTCAAGCAAAGAAACTTGAGCATCACGAAGATCTTTTTCCCAGTCTTGCTGATTACGTTTCTTATCCCAATACTTAAATGACTGTAGGGAATTAAGGACCCCATCGAAATCGAGGAAGATAATTTTCATTTCTGCTCCTGATTGCAATGATAACAAACAATTTTACTATGCATAAATCCAACTTCAACCCACTTATGTTCACAGTCCTTTTTTGGCGTTTCTCCAGGTATTACT
>CAZRNW010000705.1:0-2009 GCA_964601535.1 uncultured Flavobacteriaceae bacterium | reverse complement strand
AACCTTACCGCACTGATTCTTACTCACGGACACGAAGATCACATAGCAGATGCCGTTGCATTAGCAAAACGCACGGGAGCAGTGGTTATGTGTAATTATGAGATTTATGTTTGGCTAAGTAAAAAAGGAATTGAGAACATTATTGCGATGAATATTGGCGGCAAAGAGAAGTTGGATTTCGGAAATGTGAAATGTGTGAATGCAGTACACAGCAGCAGTTTGCCCGACGGAACTTATGGCGGAAATCCAATGGGATTTATTGTAGAAAGCAACGAAGGGAATTTTTATTACGCAGGCGATACAGCCCTTACTTATGATATGAAACTTATTGGTGAATACAGACAAATTAATTTCGCTTTTTTACCGATTGGTGACCGCTTTACAATGGGACCCGAAAATGCCATCATTGCTTCAGATTTTATCAATTGTTCTGATGTCATCGGGATGCATTACGATACATTTGAACCGATTAAAATAAATCATGAAGAAGCTAAATATAAATTTGATCGATCAGGAAAGAACTTAACATTAATGAAAATAGGAGAAACAATAACTAAATAAGTTGAGAGTGAAGAGTTCGTAGTTAGGAGAAAAATCCTGGCGCTCCGAACTCCGAACTCAAAACTACCAACTAAAGACTATGGGAAAAATAATCGCAATAGCAAACCAAAAAGGCGGAGTAGGAAAAACCACAACTGCCATTAACCTCGCTGCCAGCTTAGCTGTTCTGGAATACAAAACTCTTTTAGTGGATGCAGATCCACAGTCAAACGCCACTTCGGGCGTTGGCATCGATCCTAAAGTCGTAAAAGCCGGTTTGTACGAATGTATTATCGACAGTACACATCCAAAAGATGTGATTCTGAAAACAGATACTCCTAACCTGTTTGTATTGCCTACCAATGCCGATTTAGTTGGCGTTGAATTAGAACTGGTGAATCTCCCGAACCGCGAATACATGATGAAAAAAGCTTTGGAGAAAATCAAAGACAAATACGATTTCATCATCGTGGATTGCTGTCCTTCACTCGGTCTAACTGTCATCAACTCACTTTCGGCGGCTGACAGCGTTATTATTCCGGTACAGTGCGAATATTTTGCTTTGGAAGGAATGGGTAAATTATTACAAACCATTAAAATCATTCAAACACATTTAAACACTGCGCTCGATATCGAAGGCGTATTGCTAACCATGTACGACGGACGTTTACGTTTAGCAAATCAGGTTGTGGAAGAAGTGAAAACACATTTCCAGAACATGGTGTTCAATACATTAATTCAGCGTAACACTAAACTGGCTGAAGCGCCAAGCTTTGGAAAAACAATTATCATGCACGATGCCATTGGAAAAGGCTCTTTAAGCTATTTGAATTTAGCCCGCGAAATTTTACAACGCAACGGACTAACAAAAATAAGCGATGAAGACAGAACCATTGGTCTCGGTGCAGAAAATGTATCAGAAGAAGAATTAAGCGAAGATATTTAACTAGTGAGGAGTTAATAGTTCGGAGTTGGGAGAAAAAAACCAATCACTCCGAACTCCGAACTCTATACTACCAACTAAAAAAAAACATGAGTACTGTAAAAAAACCGGCATTAGGAAGAGGATTAAGCGCCTTACTTGAAAATGCGAAAACCGATATTACCACCAAACAAGTTGGCGAAGGTGCGCCGATTGTTGGTTCTGTGTCGATGATAAAAATAAAAAACATTGAAACAAACCCGTTTCAGCCGCGAACAAACTTTGAAGAAATTGCTTTGCAAGAATTATCAGATTCCATTAAACAGCATGGCATAATTCAGCCTTTAACACTGCGTAAATTAGGTTATGATAAATACCAATTGATTTCAGGCGAACGCCGTTTCCGCGCTTCTCAAATGGCAGGATTACTCGAAGTACCGGCTTATATCCGTGTGGCTGATGACCAGGCGATGTTAGAAATGGCTTTGGTAGAAAACATTCAGCGCGAAGACTTAGATCCGATTGAAGTTTCCCTTTCGTATAAACG
>CAZRNW010000704.1:1046-2012 GCA_964601535.1 uncultured Flavobacteriaceae bacterium | reverse complement strand
CAATCCTAATTTAGTCTGGAATAAATTAGTTGGCTTAAATTTATTATTCCAACTGAAATGATTACTGTACCAGTAATTGTAAATAAAATCAGGATGCCTTTGCTCTGATAAAACGCTTAAATAAATACGGGATGTTTTTTTAGTGCCTAGACCCTTTTCATTTATTCTGAAACTTAATTCGCTGTTAAGCTCGAGCTTCATGTCACCGTTGTTAGGACCGTCTAACACGCTGCTATAGGTGATGCGTGTTGAGAAAAATTTATTTCTGTTAATGCTTGCTGAATCTTTACTCTTTACTAATTTATCATAAAATAAAGAACCGTATACCAACTGATGCGAAAAGGTGCTGTCGAAAAATTGGTGTAACACATTATACTCATGCGCATAACCTGCATAAGCCCCAAAACCAATCTGATTTAATTTAAATGTATAATTCAGGCGGTTTGTAAATTGACGCAAATGCGTACTGTCACTTGTTTTTACAGTATCAAGATAAAAAGTATTATAAAAACCATCTGAACCAGGAGCGCCATCCTGATACCAGTAATAATTTCCCGCATAACTTAATTTATAATCGAGGTAATGCGAAACGCGTCCTGAATCATTTCCTTTATTCAGTTTTAACCAGGGATTAAATGCTGCATAAGTTTCACGTACAGTGCGCTTGGCGCTGCTTAAATTTACGGCAAGCAAATCTTTTCCAACTAAAGTGTTGTCACGGAAAATGGTATCGTATTTAATCCCCCCGTTTTCCTGGTATTTCACTTTATTGAAAAGGAAGTAAGAATAGAAACCAATACGGTTATTTTTAGTTGTGTAATTCTGAGAACTGTAAAAATTATTGGTGAAGGTTTGTTGTTTGTTGTAAAATCCTTTCGAACCAAAACGGTTAAACTTTATGGTTAGATTTAAACCGTTCTTAAACGTTTGTGTAAATAGCATTCTGAAATTTTGATCCTGCTTGCT
>CAZRNW010000704.1:0-1036 GCA_964601535.1 uncultured Flavobacteriaceae bacterium | reverse complement strand
CTGCAATTCCTGTCAGTGATGCATAAGGTCCTTTGCTGCGGTAATATTCTACCTGTTGTTTTTTAATGATGTCGTTGCCGAACGGTAAATCGTACAAATTAAAACCCAATGGTTTCGATTTATAACTTAGCATATATTCGGGACTGGGTAAGCCTAAATTTCCCATGTAATTCCTGCCTGTATAGTTTTGTAAATATTTTATGCTTGTATCCGGATAGGCAGGCTTAAATGTTTTGAAAATAACATTTCCGAATTCTGTTTTAGAAAGAAGATAATCAGAATCCGTGCTGTACTTTACCTGAGAAAAGCAAAAGCCGCAGAATAAAATCGCGGCCGTAACAAAAAAATATTTAACGCTAATTAACTTCAACAGTGTTTAAAATTTCCCAAAAAAATGTTCTTCAACATCAAAAGTAGATTTTAATCCCACTTCTTTAAAATCTTTCTGCAGCCATAAATCTGCTGTTTCACGGCCTTTGGCTTTTAATTGCAATAAAAAATCCCAGGAAGTATTCATTTTGCTGCTGTAACTCAGCTGACTTAAAGCATCGTATCCTGAAATAGTATGCACAAAAATTTCACGGTTCACCTTGTCATCACTCTGTAAAACCCCATTGCGCAATAATTCGTTACGGTAGTGAATCAATTTCATTTCATTAATCAAACTGCTGTTAAAAGAAATTTCATTCACCCTGTCAGCAATATCCCGCGCGGTAGTTGGTACTGAATTTATATTGATGGAATTAATTTTAATTAAAACCACATCATGAATGTTTGTATTGGTGATTAAAGGGAAAATAGGAGGGTTACCCATATAACCGCCGTCCCAATAATATTCACCATCAATTTCCACTGCCTGAAATAAAAAGGGTAGACAAGCTGAAGCAAGTACCGAATCAACGGTAATATCTTTATTGGTAAAAATTTTGGCGCGGTTACTTTTTACATTTGTAGCGCAAATAAATAATTTCTTTTTGTTGTATAAATGCAGTTCTTCAAAATCAGCTGTCTGGTTCCCACCGATAAGCTTTTTTAT
>CAZRNW010000703.1:0-2015 GCA_964601535.1 uncultured Flavobacteriaceae bacterium | reverse complement strand
AGAAATGTTAAGCTTGAAAGTGGTCATACTCTCGCTTGGAGTGAAGAACATCAAGGTCCAGGTTATTTGGCTACTCGTACTATTGGCGATAAAGTGGACGAGATCGTTTTTCAAATTAATAGCGAAGTAGCCTGGATGAGTTTAATCGAGCATGCTCGTAAGATGACAGAGCAAGATTTTCTCATTCTTGGCGCAAATATGGCTTTGACAGAAATCAACGGGAACAGACGTGGCTAGAACTAAAAAGGGCAAGAAAGCTCCAGGATATGATTATTGGTCTAGAAGACCTACTCCATATATGTCTCCAGGAAGACCTGCTAAAAAGATGACTCATCGTAGAGAGCGAATACAGGGTAAAGATCAGATTAAAAAGGAACAGGAAGAATGATGAATCGCACTAAAGAAGAAATTGAAGAAAATTGGAATGGTACCTGGAAAGAAATTCTCCAGCGTGAAGATGGATCTATTGATATTGAACAGCTTAAGCTAGAATTAATGGACTATTCAGACATGATCGGTCGTATGGCTTCCTTAACCAGTCAAATTACTGGTAATAAACTTTCATATCCTACCTATCCAGTGCCAACTATCTTGTCTGTGGTCCAAGAGCTTCAGGAAGAAGAGCGGAATCAACAAAAAATAGACGATTTAGAAGATGGAGTATGTTCACTTTGTGAGCATGAATTTAATGAAGACGAAATTACAGAACGATCTGAATCAGATAACTATAGAGATTAAAGCTAGAATACAAGCTTACGCAGATCGTCATAATATTTCCTTTGAAGAAGCTAAAAAACGTGCTAGGATTACTATTGATGGCAAACCATTTAGAGTTTCCGAGGAGCAATCAGATGGCCAAGAAGAATAAAGAATTTAATGTAATTTTAAAAGTCGTAGTAGAGACTGAAATTAGTATTTCTGCTGATTCTTACGAAAATGCTTTAATAAAAGCTCGCGAATTAGGAGTCAAAGACGTTGTAGAATTTGATACAAGCTTTAACGATGGTAGTATTGAAATTGGCGGTATATACGATCAAAATGTGAGAGTTCAGTGATACGCAAGAAAAAGATTCAAGATAAATCTCTTCCAGAATGCAATAGATGTGGAAATCATGACGCAACAGTCATTGAACGTTTAGATCCATACGCCTATGAGATTAATGAAGAAGAAATAGAGGTTTTTTGGTGTGACGAATGTACATCAGAAAGAGCTGAAGATATATGAAACGCCAAAACGGATTCGTCTTCTTTTGGGGCGGAATTTTCTCTCAGTGGTATCCGCATAGTATGACTATTGACGGCGTTACCTATAATTGCTGTGAGCAATATATGATGGCCGAGAAGGCTAGATTGTTCGGTGACACAGAAGCTTTAGAAGCAATTATGAAAACTCCAGACCCACGTAAGCAAAAAGCTTACGGTCGTGGTGTAAAAAATTTCAATTCTTATATGTGGGATCTAGTTTGTAAGGATGTTGTTTTCCGTGCTAATCTTGCAAAATTTTCTGATCCTGAACTTAAAAAGTACCTGCTCTCTTTTGGTAATGAAGAGATCGTTGAGGCGAGTCCTTATGATAAAATCTGGGGCATTGGCTTAAGCGAAGATGATCCAGATGCTTTGGACAAATCTAAATGGCAAGGACTTAACTGGCTTGGCGAAGCACTTATGCAAGTCAGAGAAACATTAAAATCACAGGCGGTATAAAATGAATATAGATCAATACGGTATGATAATTTCAGGTGGAGATGGCGGAGATTCTTGTCATCGCATGTTTACTTCATATGTGAGACTTCGTCTTCAATTTATGCTAGGTTTAATTAAAGAAGTTCCAGCGCCATTTAACCAAACAGCTAGCCCTGGTAAGGCAATGTGCTTACTTCAGCCTTCTCCTGGCATCTATATACGAAATCCAGACCCTGCTCGTTGGTATTCTGATCCTCGTAATTTTTCAAGAGATCAAATGACTCCAGTTATTTGCTTTCACGCTTTATTGGCCGATTCTCCTACTCCAGCGT
>CAZRNW010000702.1:0-2017 GCA_964601535.1 uncultured Flavobacteriaceae bacterium | reverse complement strand
CGCAAAGTTCTAATCTATGAATCTAACTTTGACACACTTTTTAAAACAGTCTCAAATAAAGCCCCGTTGTTCCAAGTATGTTTTTCTTCCCAAAATAGCGCTTGCTCCCCGTTTGCGTAAGTCTTCCATTTTGCTTTTTGCAGTCGTTCATCCTTTGAAAAAAACCAACTCGCCATAAGAGCCGCTGCGCTTATTTATCCCTTTGGGAACTCATGCTGGAACTGTGGTTTTCACGGGCTAAGGTGTATGGTTTGGGAAGACTTACGCCAGCGGGGTGACCTGCGATACATTCAAGACTTCCTTGGCCACGAAAGCAGCAAGACGACTGAGATTTATACCCACAACACAAAAAAGGGATGGGGAAAAATAAAAAGCCCTTTGGATGACTTGGATTTGTGAAAATGCAGTTTAAATTTGTCCATTCATACTTAACGAAAGGGGAAAGCCTAAAGAACTGGACAATGCAAAGCACAAAATTTTGTGGTCTTACAATATATGCTTTGTGCAAAAGCGATTTCGTATTTTACTTAGTCGCAATTGTCCGCTTGAAGATGAAGGGTAAAGCGTACTTACCCGAAAACGACTAAGTAAAAGACGAAATGCGGGTTTTACTTAGCCGTTTTCGGGAGTGGAGTTGTTGGACACAAAAAGAAAAAAAATCAAAATGTTTAAATCCGAAGAAATCGATTTTTCAAGAATAGCAGATTGGCAATTTGAATTTATATGTTTTGAGCTAATTCAAAGAAATGGATTTGAAAATGTAACTTGGAGGAAGAAGGGGGCAGATAGTGGAAGGGATATTGAAGCAGAATTAAGAATATCAAATCCTTTAGTCGAATCTTTCTATGAGAAATGGTTTTTTGAGTGTAAACATTATAAAAAAGGAGTACCGCCTGAAGTTCTTAACTCAAAAATTGCATGGGCTGACGCAGAGAAACCAAATCATTTGGTAATAATGGTTAGCAGTCATTTAACGAACCCTGCGAGAACTTGGCTTAAAAATATAAGAAAAGGAAAGTCATATAAAATTCATGTAGTTGAAGGAGAAAAAATAAAAAAAATATTAGAGAATACTCCAATTCTTCTATTCATGTACTTTGCTAATGGTGGTATAAATCAGCTATTACATGAAACCAAAAAGAATTGGTTATCCTTCAATTTTTATCCAACTTTTGATTCAATACGATTATTGATTGTAAATTCTGATTTAAATACGCTTAGTAAAGAAGATTTGGCTTTTTTGTTTTCTGTGTACTTTCTAAATATTTCAGAATATCGTGTCATTAATAATTATCGTGAAAGAACAGATGAGGATTTGCATACCCAGATAGTTGAACAGTTAACCAAACATGCTACAAATGGAGATTTATTATTTAATCCAGATACTGGTCCTTGGTTAAATCGTACGGAAGGTTTTGTAAACGACCTCGATAAAGAGTATGATTTATTTTATATTTCAGGTGAAGCAGATTTCCATGATAAAATGCCTGGTCCTTTTAATGGTTTTGAAGAATGGAAAGCAAAACCCAAATTAAAAAAGGATAAAAAACAGAGGTCTGCAATCTATACTTTCTTAAAAATTGATGAGGATAAATATTTGGAAGTCGTGTCCTTTAAAGACAGTTCTTTTGAATGTCAAATTAATGTAATCGATTCTATGACAAATTGGAATTTGATGTTTTTATTATGGTCATTAGGTTTCGATAGAGATTTTGCAACGAAAGTATTTGAGAAAAATTATATAAAGGAAATTGAAGAAAGGTGAATTCTGTGTCCAACAAAGCATCTATGTCCGTTGCCAGCAAAAGCTGGCAACGTCACAGATTCAAACCGTTCGACCACCAAATTCCAGCCACCCCCTCCCCACCCAACATTTGGCATTTATATTGTATGCGTAAAAGCATCAATTAACTATTGCGCTGCCCGGCGCCAACGCCCCGCTCCGCAAAAAATCTATCCCCCCTCATGCTTGACAAAAAAATCATTGAAAAGTACAACATGTTCACAAATGTGGACG
>CAZRNW010000701.1:0-2017 GCA_964601535.1 uncultured Flavobacteriaceae bacterium | reverse complement strand
TTACTATATGAATTATTCGTGAATACATGTTGAGACTTTGATGTGCCGTCTAACGGACCGTACCTCCCGCCGGAACAATGGCGATAAAAAGCTGCCTTGTAACTTGCCCGCTGCCCTTTCTTGACCGCCGGTTTTTTGGCGGTTTGGAGGGAGTTCCAGAGCGATGGATTGTGTTTCTAACATTCCTGATAACTATCACTACCATATGTTGTCATTTCATTTCACAACACTCGCAAATTAAGTGAGGGTGCGGTCACAGCCTGTCCTGAGCGAAACCGTTTTCCGGACGAATCGAAGGATTGGCTTCTATGTTTTCTGCGGCCAACTGATTTCCAGCGGGGAGCGGCCGGCCGGGGCGCAATACTTATTTTTGAGTATCTATCTGTTTTACTTTGGTTGAAAATGACAGCGTGTTGATAAAATCTGTAAACAATTGATAATCTCGTGATTCATAAAATACTTTTGAAAGATGAACATCTATCCAATACCCATCCTTATACAAATGCACATTGATATTTTTTTGATTTAACACTTCCGGTAATAAATATTCATACGTGTATGCTTCACCAATTGAAGACAATTTAATATCGGTCGCTCCTCGCAGAGCCATTTTATGCTTTAACCAAGCGCGATCTCTGCAACATTCTGCTGTTTTACAATTACTAATTGGTTCAATAAAAAAAGAAACAACAATACCTATTTTAGCACTGCTAAACATAAAATAAGCGCTCGATTTGTCAGGCTTGATATTTTCCTGTTGTAATACAAAATCACCCTCGGGAAATGTTAAAAACCATTCTATTGGCTCAACTGTCAATTTAATTGTGTCGTTCTCATGAAGGTAATATTTATTTGATGCACATGAGAATACCATCAACGAAGTGAAAATGATAAATATTGATTTAATCATATGGTCTCTCTTTATTGCCGCCTAACGGACCGGAGCTAATCTGTGTGTAAACGCTCCGGCAGGCTGATTACGTTTTTAAGTTTAAAATCCTGTTTCGAAAAAGAAGTCGTATGTTCGTTCCTCGACAATCGCAAACCAAGAGCGTCGGCGGTTTGCACGTCAGCTTGAGCGGCTGGTTAGAACACACCCGGAAGAGCGCTTGATGAGCAAACAAAAAACATTGAGATTCCTTCATCTCTACCATATCAAAGGAATCAATCGATACTGCACTCTTTTCATATATTCTTCGTACCCTATCAATTCCTTTTTCAATATCTCCTCTTCATTTTTCAATCTCATTATTAAGATCACAGGATAAAACATCATTGGAATTAAGGCGTAAAATGATCCTAGCACAAGAGGTGTAAAAAGAAATACAATCGAGGAAAAAAGATACATCGGGTGTCTTACTTTGGAGTACAGTCCGTACTCTATGACCTTTTGATTTTCTTGTACTTCAATGACCCTTGAAGCATAGCTGTTCTGTTTCAGTACAACAATAGTCAAAATATAACCTACGACCAGAAATATTGTAGCAATCATAACTAGCCAATTAGGAATACTTGACCAAGCATATCTGTAATCAAATCCCGGCAATACCAGTCCGGCAATAATTAGTACGGAACCGATTTTTTGAACGAACTTTTGCTTTCCTTCTTTTTCTTTCGTCTTCATCCGCTTTTCCAATAGCTCAGGATCTTTCGTTAATAGATACATCAAGGCGAAAAACATTGGAATAAAGATCGCAGCAATGAAAAGCCAAGCGTTCCAATAATTAAACGATCCGGCAGAAAGAAACAATATGCATGCGACGATGATCAATCCTGAAAGAAAGCGTAAAAAACTCTTAATCGCCAAACTCTTCTTATTAAGGATAGTTTTGTTTGACATCATACTCTTCATATGGTTTTGACTGTCATTTTTGATTTTAATTTCTACAATTACAACACGATTATTTCGTTTGTTCTATCGGATTGGAACTAACCATCCTTCGATGTTCCTGTGTGTCGAATAAAAGTTATAATGTATGCTGGGTTTAGATTACACGACGTTTGATAAAAAGCGTAC
>CAZRNW010000700.1:754-2020 GCA_964601535.1 uncultured Flavobacteriaceae bacterium | reverse complement strand
TATAAGGCAATTACGGGGGCTAAAAAGTATTTCGTTGCGAATCAGTTCCTTATCCCAACACACGACGACGCTGAGGGAGATAGTAACTACGAACGTCAAGTCGAACGCTCTCAATCTCCCACACCAAAAGTAATCGTTAAACCTCAAGCGGCTCAACAGCCGCAAACCCCGGCAAATGGGGTAAGTCGATCGGCGTTTAAAGCTAAAGGGGCGGTTCCAACACCAGCCCCAGTATCAAATGCGGAAGGTGGAGAATGGATCTAGATGTCATAGCGGAAAGATTTAGAAAAAATAGTGCAGAGTTTAAAACTCTTATCGAAGATATTAGTAAAAATGGATTGGAGAGAACTCTAAAAAGCATTATACTTTTTCCTTTAGAACAAGATAAAATGATTGCGGCGTCTTCCGAAGAAGCTCGGTTATTAACTCTATCACTCCAAATGCTTGACGATAAATTTATGTTAATTGCTTCTCAACTTCAGAACAAAGAGGGTAAACCCGATGAACAGTCAAAATAATACATTGGTGTTAAATAGTTTAAACGAAAGCGATGTTCTTTCTCAATTAATGACCGTTGGGGTTACAGACACAACGTCAACGTCTTCTCCTTTTATAAATACAATTATAGAGCCTTCGCCGTTTTATACCGCACCAGCATATTGGATTACATACAACGGAGATAGCACTTTTAATAAAATTGTTGTAGAGAAGGCAGAAAATGGATTTGTTTTGAAAATTGAAGGAAGACTTTATATTGCAAGAAATGAACAAGACATTGCTAAACTAGTAGTTAAACAATTTTCTAAAAAGGAGAAAAACTAATGGCAATATGGGAAAAGGTAGGAGCTATCCTATCTCGAAAAGACGGAAAGGGTGTTTATATTAAAATTAGCACTCGGCGTGCAGATAAAACTCTGGTACTTAAAGACGGACAAACTTTGATGGTTTTTGATCCTAGAAAAAACCCAAAGCTGTCTGACGAAAAGAAAGCAAAGATCCCAGATTTTCTTAAGGCGGAAATTCTTCTCCCTCCACCTCAAGATAAAAAAGAAGATTAAATTTATCTCACCATTGGCATAATATGAATGCCAATATGTTACCCCCCGAGAGATAAGGCGGAATAGGGTTTATGCTTCTGTTCCGCCTTTATTTTAATTATGGAATATATTCGTCTTTGTGAAACAGTTGCAGACTACGGCAAACTAATACCGGCAAATTCCAATGTCGACGATTATATAAAAAATCCAGAAAAAGATTATTACGTTT
>CAZRNW010000700.1:0-744 GCA_964601535.1 uncultured Flavobacteriaceae bacterium | reverse complement strand
AAATATAACGAAAATCATTATCAACAGTTTAAAAAAACAAAAAGCGTTTCTGGAATCACAGATGTAAAAACGAATAAATTAATATGGGACTTTGATAACGAAGACAATATCGAAGAAGCAAGAGGAGACGCACTAACGTTAGTTTCCCGGCTAATTTCAAAAGGGATTAACCAGAGCGATATTTTAATTTGTTTTTCGGGCAGCAAGGGATTTTCAGTTGAGATTGAAACAACAGATGAATTTTCACCAAATGATTTTAGAAATATTAACATTTCTCTAGCCGGGGATTTAAAGTCTAATGACCGAAAAATCTATAACGCAAACAGAATTTTTAGAATATTTTTAACAAAGCACAATAAAACTGGGTTATATAAATTTCCATTAACGCTAAAGCAGTTATCCGAACTACCAATTTCAGTAATTCAAGATTTAGCAAAAAATCCATCAAATGCAAACCCAGAAGAATTTTCTTGGAAGCAAATCGTTCTTCCGAAATCAATCAGTGGATTAAAGATTGCTCAAACTAAAAAAATTATTCAACAGAATGTAAAAATGAGTGATGAAAAGATAGATTTTTCACAAAAACCATTTTGGTTATCGAAATGTAAATACGCATTAATGTTAGGTTATTTTGATAAAGGAAATAGAAACAATGCTTTAATGACACTCGCCGCAACATTTAAATCTCAAGGATTTCCTAAAGACGTTGTTTATAGAATGCTAAAAGGAGTTGCTCAACAACAG
>CAZRNW010000699.1:0-2020 GCA_964601535.1 uncultured Flavobacteriaceae bacterium | reverse complement strand
TAAGATTAACAAAATAGTTGGTTTTTATTTACTGATTTTAGCATATATTTTTGCTAATTCTTACATCTTGCTTTTTAAACGCAATATGTTTGAAGCGTTCAACCTCCTCCCTATTGTAATTCTTATTGTTTATTCAGCAATTTACAACATTGAACGTGTTATTTATCTGATGATCTTTTGCACGCCCCTTGCAGTTACATTAAAAGATCTTGGATTGTCGGAAGGCATAAATTTAAGTTTACCTACCGAGCCCCTTATGGCCGGCTTAATGGTGATTTATCTGCTCAATGAGTTCATGTATAAAATAACGCCAAGTAAAATATTAAAACATCCCATCACCATTATTATTTTTATTCAATTGGCATGGATGCTGATTACGACCATTAGCAGCGAAAATTTCACCATATCAATTAAGTTTTTTATTGCGCGCTTATGGTTCGTATTCAGTTGTTATTTTGTAACGACACAATTATTTAAAAACAAAAAAAGTATTGTTCCCTTTGTTTTAGCTTATGCCATTCCTTTAGTAGTGGTTTGTTTAATTACTTCCTACCGCCATGCCGCGTTTAATTTTGATGATAAGATTGCAGATTGGATTGTATCTCCTTTTTATAACGACCACACCGCGTACGGAGCTGCAATTGCCATGTATATCCCTATATTAATTGCTTTTTTGTTTCTCAATAACATTTCGCGCTTTTTAAAAATACTTTCTGTTTTTATGATTGTGGTTTTATTCATCGCACTTATTTTATCATTCTCCAGAGGCGGATGGTTAAGTTTGGCAACCGCTGCTGCCATCTTAGTATCCTTTTGGTTTAGGATTAAACTGAGAACTATTCTGGTTACCGCAATTACTTTTACAGTCATATTTTTTTCTTTCCAGGATGAAATTTTTATTGCTTTAGGAAGGAACAATACTGATTCCGAAGGCGGACTAGATAATACTATTTCATCTGTAACAAATATCTCGACAGACGCCTCGAACTTAGAACGTATTAACCGATGGAGCTGTGCCGTAAGAATGTTTAATGAAAAACCGGTTTTAGGATGGGGGCCGGGTACTTACATGTTCTATTACGCACCATTTCAAAAAAGTAACGAACGAACCATCATCAGTACCAATTTCGGAACTAACGGAAACGCGCATAGTGAATACCTCGGTCCGTTAAGCGAACAAGGTGTGTTAGGTATGGGAATTGTTATTCTTTTATTCTTCGCCATACTTTTTATGGGATACAGATTGTATTACACGGTAAAAGACCGTAACATCAGGATTCTTGCCTGTGGTATTTTTTTGGGCCCGTTCCCTTATTTGATTCACGGATTTCTGAATAACTTTTTAGATACCGATAAGTTATCTGTTCCGTTCTGGGGATTTCTTGCGGTTCTGGTTTGCATCGATGTTTACCACAGCAACGGTTATACTGAAGAAAAGAAAGATTAAGCGCATTTAATTGTCATAAGCGCAATATCATCAACGTAAAGATTTTCACCCTTAAATTCATCTGCGTAATACATAACCGCGTCATTAATGAATTCAGGTTCTGAACTTATATTTTTCTTTATAATATCAATAATTGTTTCTTCTGCCAAATATTCATCCGACGAATTAACAGTATCTGTTAAGCCATCCGTGTAACAAAATAAAGTATACGCTTCATTAATATTCATTATTTCAACGTCAATAAACGGAATTGTTTCGCCTATTCCTAATAAAGTACATCCTTTTGCCAAACGTAAGGTCTTATCACCTGAAATTAATATTGGCGGATTATGTCCGGCATTAATATAAGTTAATTGTTTACTCTTGGTATTTATCTTTCCTAAAAAAAGCGAAACGAATTTTTCTCCTTTTGCATTGAGCCAAACACGTTTGTTTAATTCAATTATTATATCCTTGAGATTGTGCGTGTAATTAACCAAGCTATGAAAAGTAGCCTGAATATTACTCATGAGCAAAGCTGCTGCAATTCCTTTTCCCGATACATCCGCTACGCAAAAAACATATTCATGAATA
>CAZRNW010000698.1:0-2027 GCA_964601535.1 uncultured Flavobacteriaceae bacterium | reverse complement strand
GCGTTTTACGATACTGTTTTTCCGAAGAAGCAGATTAAAATCTATACCATTCAGGAGGCACTGAAGCTTTCAGAAAAGAAACCAAAAAAAATTCTTGTGAATATCAATGCAGGTTTTTGCAACTCCTGTAAAGTACAAACCAAAACCACTTTTGTTGATACCAGTATCGCAGGCTTTATTGAAAAGAATTTTTACATGGTAAACTTTGATGCTGAGAGTACCGATACTGTTGTGTATAAAAAACAAAAACACTTTAAGCAGGTAATTAACGGGTATCCGTTGCATACTTTCGCTCACGAAATTACAAACGGCCGGCTCTTGCTGCCTTCACTGTCATTTCTTGATGAAAAAGGCGAGGTATTAGATGCACTGAGCATTTATCAGCATCCCAAAAACCTGAAGCCCGTTTTACTTTATTTCGGAAAAGACATTTATAAAACAAAAAACTGGAATGATTTCATTACCGAATACATGAAACCTAAAAAATAAGCACGATTAATTTAATACCTTTATTTCATAAATGTCCACCGCTAAAATAAATTACATCAATATTGGTTTAATGATCGTGTCGTGTATAGTGGCCTATTTTATTCCCTTCGAGTTATTTTTGTTTTCATATGGTGTACTTGGTCCCTTACATTATTTAACTGAAATCGGGTGGCTGCATAAGAAAAATTATTTTACCAAAGGCAAATATGATTTTGTTTTCCTCACCGTTATTTGTGTTGCGCTGTTTTACTATACTTTTTATCCTTCAAAAGACCGCTTATTGGTGGCCGATCTTATTGCATTTTCTTTTTTTATTTCCATCATCTTTGTTTTTATTAAAGACTGGCTCTACCGGATTTTATTGATTGTATTAACCGCAATGGTAGTAAGTGTACTGAATAATTATGGCGATTATTTTATCTGGGTAGGGATATTTCTTCCTACCATTATACATGTGTTTATTTTCACCTGGCTGTTTATGTTGTATGGTGTGCTGAAAGAAAAATCTTTTTCCGGGTTCTTATCGATTGTTGTTTTGGTGATTTGTGCTTTATCCTTCTTTTTTATTCAGCCAAACGGATTAAGTTATGTTGTAAGTGATAAAGTACGCAGCAGCTATCAGATGTTTAATATGCTTAACTTTAATTTAATTCACTTATTTAACATGGATTCGCTCCATTCTGTAAGCGAAATTTTCGAAAAGAATTCAGGCTTCGTTATTATGCGCCTCGTCGCTTTTGCATATACATATCATTATTTAAACTGGTTTTCCAAAACATCGGTTATTAAATGGCATCAGGTTCCTAAAAAAGTTTTAATTACAACTATTCTGCTTTGGATAGTTTCTGTTGGGGCTTATCTGTACGATTACAACGTTGGGGTACGTGCACTTTTCTTTTTAAGTTTCCTGCATGTGTTTTTAGAATTCCCTTTAAACTTTGTTTCGTTTACCGGAATTGGGAAAGAATTGGTTTTACTTGGGAAAACAAAAGGTGCTTAATCAATAACCACACCTCTTTTTTTACAATCGTCAAGAATTTCAAGAAAACGCTTAAAAGGATCTTCTGCTTTCCATATCTGGCTGTTTAAAGCCGCACCTTTAAAACCGTATTTGCTGGTTTTTTCAATTGTAACTTCATTTATTCCTCCGCGGGCAATAAAGGTCTTTTTTGAAGACTTAATCATCGTGTTAATTCCCTGCTCGTAAAAGCCGCTGTAAAATTCGTTGGTGATGTTGTTGTAAATTGTACCTATAAGATAGTAATCGTAAGGAAGTTCCTCTTGATTATAAACCTCCGATAACTTATGGTACGAACGGGTCATAGAAATTTTTTTCCCGCTTGCTTTTAATTTTCTCAAAAACCACCATTTGGCAAATTTCCTGCTTAAATGAACCTCAGTAAAGTGAATACCTTTTAAATTGTATTTAAAAATTAATTCGTGATGCGAATGAATGATAATACGGTTTCTGAAATGTTCAGGTATGGCCTCGATGTAATTAGTGAGTTGACGGGTAGAAAAAGTTGGTTTACGCAAAT
>CAZRNW010000697.1:0-2028 GCA_964601535.1 uncultured Flavobacteriaceae bacterium | reverse complement strand
TACCAACCCAACAACCGCCGTCGTGCTAAAAAACACGGTTTCCGTGAGCGTATGGCAAGTGCTAATGGCCGCAGGGTTTTAGCAAAACGCCGTAAAAGAGGTCGTAAAAAATTAACAGTGTCAAGCGAAAAACTGCACAAACGTCAGTAATACGCCATTTGTTTTATAGGTTTAAAGCCCGGACTGACAGTCTGGGCTTTATTTTTGGTATTAAATGAATAAGGCACAGAATTTGACTGTACCAATTATAAAATAGAAATCATGAAAAAATTTACATTGATCTTCTTTACCTTAATGTGTTTCGGAATTGCGAAAGCACATGTTGTAAAAAAAGCGCATCCGTTTTTTACCCAAAAAACTTTTACTGTGACTGGAATTAATTCTTTGAAAAATTACGAAACGACTTTTAAATTTTTTCCGGAGAGAAAAATAATATACGGTCCTGCACCAAAAGCGATTTCATTTCAGAATAAATTGGTAATTGAAATTTCGCGCATCGCAATAATGCCTTCTGCAATAAGGAAAAATAATAAGGGCTTTGCTCAATTGAAATTAGTAGCCTAATATCTTCAGCATCGATTTATAACTTTGCTCTTTCGCAAACAATCGTGTTGTAATTGTTCCGTCGTCCTCCCTGTCAATCAAAACATGTTTTGGTGCAGGGATTAAACAGTGGTGTGTTCCGCCGTATCCGCTCAATGCTTCCTGATAAGCACCGGTGTGAAAAAATCCGACATACAAAGGTTGTTTATCAGTTTTATCAATGCGCGGTAAGAAAACCTGATTGGTGTGTGCTTCGCTGTTGTAGTAATCCATACTATCGCACGTTAATCCACCTAAACTTACAGGCACATAAGGTTTTTCCCAATCATTAATCGCTAACAAAATAAAACGCTGATTAATTCCCCATGTATCCGGTAATGTGGTGATGAATGAACTGTCTATCATGTACCAGCGCTCGCGGTCGTTTTGCATTTTCTGGTCAACAACCGAATATAATGTAGCACCGCTTTCTCCTACTGTATAAGAGCCAAACTCGGTGAATATATTTGGTTCATCAATCTCATTTTGTATGCAAAAAGCCTTTATCTGCGAAACAATCTCTTCAATCATATATTCGTAACTATACTCAAAACCAAGGGATGTGCGGATTGGCATTCCGCCGCCTATATTCAGCGAATTTAGGGTCGGACATATCTTCTTTAATTCCAGGTAAATGCTAAGACACTTGTTTAGCTCTGTCCAGTAGTAAATAGTATCCTTAATACCGTTGTTAATGAAGAAATGCAGGAGCTTTAGTTCGAACTTTGGGTTGCTTTGTATCTTGTCTTTATACAGGCTCATGATCTCACTGTAACGAACACCGAGGCGTGAAGAATAGAAGGCAAAAGAAGGTTCTTCTTCGGTACTGATACGTATACCTAACTGACACTTTTCAGTTTTTACATGTTTGTTGTAATAATTGATTTCATCGAGGTGATCGAGTACCGGAATCACATTAAAATTTTCATTAATTAGCTCCGTAATGTATTGTTTGTAGAGGGTACGTTTATACCCGTTACAAATAATATATGTATCTTTACTAAGCCTCTTTTTTTTGAATTGCTCTTTGATAATTTGGATATCGTAAGCCGAAGAAGTTTCGAGATGTACCTCATTTTTAAGCACTTCGTCGAGCACAAATGAGAAGTGAGAACTCTTGGTACAATAGCAGTAAATGTACTTACCTTTATAATCAGCTTTGGCCATTGCGACGTTAAAAAGACGCTTAGCTTTCTGAAGTTGAGAGCTTATTTTTGGTAAGTATGTGATTTTCAACGGTGTACCGTATTGCTTGATGACATCCATTAAAGGTATGTCATTGAAATGCAGCTCGTTATCTACAACATTAAAGCCTTCCTGTGGAAAGTTAAATGTCTGATTTATAAGGTCAATATATCGATTATCCATTTTTTAATCAAAGTAAGTGAGTTACTTAAGCAAAAGCAGGCAAAAGTAAGTAATTTACCTTAAAGTTTGACAAAGAAT
>CAZRNW010000696.1:0-2040 GCA_964601535.1 uncultured Flavobacteriaceae bacterium | reverse complement strand
CCTGTAAGGGTTTATTTTCAAATAAAAAAAGGGAGGGCCTAAAAATCCTCCCTTTTCCTTTTCATAAAAGCAATAATAGAATATATTTAAAAACGGTTAAGGAAGACTCCTGAGACTACTATTTAAATTCTTTTGGGGCGGGGTAAAATCCCGCCTTTTTCATTTAAAAATAAATAAGCTTTTTTTAGGATATGATCCAGATTCCTATAAACAAGGTTTGGTTTGGGATAGGGTTAAAATCCTATCCTTTTTTTTCCACTATCTCCCACTCATTGCTATTAAGCGTATCAAATGACAAATAACATAACTCACCATCTTGAGCGCATAGATAGTTGCCATATAAATGAAGAGTAAGTTTGTCCCAATGAGGAAGCCTAACTATTTTACCTTCTTGTAACCAAAATAAAGCTTGTTTTATGTCAGCCATACACGCTTTTTTATTCTTTATCTGATCCAATCTTTCCAAACCCTTTTCCGCATTCACCCCAATGTGGATTATGTTCAATAAACTCAGGTTTTACAAATTCAGAGGCATAACACCAAGCTATTATTGAATCATCGGAATAATTAAAATACCAAGAACATAAACCCCCTCCAATGAAATCAACATTTTTAACTCGAACATGTCTATTCCCGTCATCATCAATGCAACTTTCTACTTCACCAAAATAAATTTCAGCACTATGAGGCCAACATTTTTTCCAATGATAAATTAGCGCTGCTACTTGTTTACCATCTTTTGGTAATTCTTTCTTTGGGTCTTTCCAATTCATCGTTATTCGTTTACCCTTTTTTATTCATCATCACACCTACAAAACATTTCAAACTCGCTTAAATCAATTCTAACTCCATTTTCATAATATGTGGGAAAATCGCATATAGGACATTCAAAAAGATCTAATCTAGTTTCTATTGTTCCATCGCATCTTTCGGCGCAAATATGATATATAGTTTTGTTATATAACATTTCATCGCAGATAGGACACGGGCCGCTTACAGTGTTATCATACTCTATTTCAGAATCAAATAAACTCATTTACTAATACCTATTTTTTCTCATCTGAAGGCTTTTCTGGCCGTCTATGGCAACAAAAGCAGTTAGTATCGCTACACTTCTTTTCGATCCATATGTCGCATTTCTTGCAGTAATAAGCATCCCATCGTTCGTTATAACTGCCCTGTTTAGAGCAATTAACGCAGAACATAGGAATATCTCGGTGCATCTTTCCTACTTTTTTCATTTAATAAAATATTCTTTATAAAAGTTGTCGTCGCAGTCAAAAAACAAATAACCTTCTTTGGATTCGTAAATGTTTTCTTCTTTTAAGACATTATGAATTCCTTCCCAAGTGGTTATAATTTTCATATCTTGAGGATATTTTTTTAGTATCTCTATCAAATTTTTAACATTTAATGTTTCTTCTATTGAAGCACAATTTTGCAAATAAATTTCCATGTAAAGCCGCTTTACTTAGATTTGTCTTTCTTAGGTCGCCCTGCTTTTTTCTTATGCTTTTCTATCTCATTAAAAAAAGAGCTTTCACTTTCAAGACGCTTTAATCTATTGTCAATTTCAGTTGTAATTTGATCTAAATAAAGTGGTGTTACTTTTATTTTACTTTCAGCTGTATCTAATCTAATTCTAAGATGAAGAAGCTTCTCTTCTAGTTTTCTTATCTCGTCAAAAGCTTTAAAAGACAAATCTTCTAAACATTTAATTCTTTTCTGCTCTTCGGTTTTACCAAATATCCAGTTAATCCAAGACATGTTTTTCCTTTAATGATTTATAAATTTTCCTTCCGCAGCAAGGGCAGATTTTGCGAGGCTCTTTGATATGAAGCATATCATCGACGGTAACCTCTCCCTTAGTGGCATCGCTTACCGCTTGCGCATTTTCTCTTGTAGGATCTCGCTCTCGCTTAAACCACATATAGATGGTATTGTAGTGCAGCCCAAGACGGCGAGCAAATTTGGGCACAGAAATGCCCTCTTTCTTTAGGTATTCTTTAAGTTGCATCATCAACCTCTTTAGGGGTAAAC
>CAZRNW010000695.1:0-2050 GCA_964601535.1 uncultured Flavobacteriaceae bacterium | reverse complement strand
ACTTTCCGTTATTGTCGGTTTGTTTAAGGGAATAATACGAAGTTCCTTTTAAAGGTTTTGCATCTGTAAAAGAGTACTGAAGGGTTTGATTACTATTTCCTGCACCTTCCAATGATGTTAATTTTTCAAATTTCATTCCGTCTGAAGAACGCTCAATAGAAAAACTCTTGTTATTTGTTTCAGTTGAAGTTTCCCAATTTAATTTCACTTTACCATTATTGCATTTTGCATCAAACGACGCTAATTCGATAGGTAAAACAACGCAGGGAGGCGCTGCATATGTTACTCTTAAATTAGAACCTGTTGCATTCATGTTTTTCCAGTCTACTGAAGGCTCATTCTGGAATTGAAAAGCTGCCTGAAACCAACCGCCTGGTATCTGGGATTGTAACAGTGAATTTGCACTGGCCCCTAAACTGAAATAACCATAGTTCATCAAGCTAGTAATAGTGAAAGAAGTGTAGAATCCGGTTCCAAAATCGTTATATGCAGCGGGAATAATGCCTCCGTAAGGACCAAATGCACCTGTAACATCATTTATAAATACAACTTCCGGGTTGGTCGAGTTCTCAGTTGCCATGGCAACCTGTATCTCTACGTTGGTGATGCAGGATTGACTCGGAATACTGGCCAGACTGAATTTCATCCAGGCCCTATGGGTTAAATTTCCACAACATACGCCAACGAATACAAAGCCCGAATTATCTACCCAATTATTTGGCGACTGCCATCCCCCTGTTGTTGCCGGAATAACAACAGTTGGGTCAATGGAAACAGGATACTTTGTATTTGCATCCTTTAACCACGAAACAGGTACAAGGGTAGTGATGCTCCAATTATCATTTTCTTTCTTCACTAAATATTTTCCTTCCACTAAACTCACCCCATCCTGTTGCATACCATAACTGTCGAAAAAAATTGGCGCGGGAATTAACAGAACTGCATTGTTATTCGCATCAACAATTTGCAAAGCAGAAGATGTTAATGAATTAGAAGTATTATCAGAATTAATAATTTTCCAGCCGGCTGGAAGCTCTAAAATTTCCTGAAAACCAAAATAACCGCCAGAGACGTTATTGAGTAAAGAAGGTATTGAACTTAAAATGACATTATTTTTTATTTGTCCCTTTAAGATTTCAAATTGATCGGAAATACCCGGGTAAATCTCTGAATAATTAATAGTGTTACCGCTAACATCAGCGAATGCATTATCGTGATTTATGTTTTGCAGACAAGGCTGTAAAGAATTATCAGTAAGAACCAGTTGCTTTTCAGAATGGATGAATAGTTCATCGGTTCCGTTTACAACTAATTTAATTTTATTGGAATTACCAATGCTGGTTGGAAAATAAGACTGAATAACATTACTTACATTTTGAAAGCCTGCAGCATTAGTAACAATTTGCGTATTTATATCTTCCCAGGCGCCATTTGTATAATAATGAACAGGTCCTCCGGAAATAATCGCTTCTCGCTCTCCATTGTCTTTCAAAAACACCTTGGAATACATCGTCCGCTCATTTTTGATTTCAGAATTTGAGGCAAGCGCGTTTGTTTGAGCATTTGAATTAAATGCAAATAAGATAAGGAGGATGGATAAAGAAAAGTAAATTTGTTTCAAATCTTTAATCTCTATTAATTTTGTCTATCAAATATAGCGTATTTTCTCTCATTTCCTATTTATAAAAAAGATAAGAAAGGAAGTAATTGAAAGATTTTAAATTGTTTTAGGACGAAAATCAAGCTTTCTGCAATTGTCATGAAACAAAAAGTGCTACGCTTAAGCGTAGCACTTTTTGTATTTATCGGTGGTCTCTCCTGACACAATATCGAACCATTTACCTGAACAATTAGCCATGTTTTTCAATTTAAAGGAGTATTTACATAAAGAATAAACGAAAATGGAACAGAAAAGAAAACTAAAGGTTTACACCAAATATCCCCGAACAAATAAGGGGTTTATACCTAATCCCGAAATCCGTTTAACTGGTAATTGGGTTAAAGAATGGGGCTTTAAATGCGGAAATGAAATAATTATAAAAAGAATTGG
>CAZRNW010000694.1:0-2055 GCA_964601535.1 uncultured Flavobacteriaceae bacterium | reverse complement strand
TCTTAGTCCCAAATCCCACAGCAATTCAGATTGTGAAGGCACAATTGAGATAATCCTTTTGGGCTTATCCTTCAATTCGAACGTGTATCCTGTTTGGTCGGTGTATTTCATTCATTCCAAATTCAAAGATTCAAGGTTCAAAGATTTAAGACTTAAGTTTATAATTTAATCTTTGAATATTGAATCTTTAAACCCTCCCGTAAATATCCGATTTTTTCTTGCATCTTTGTGTACCCGTGACTAACGCTTTAAAAGCTCATATTTCTTTATTTGCCGCACAGGTCATTTACGCTGCAAATTACTCCATTGCAAAAGATTTAATGCCCAATCATATTGGTCCGCTTGCCTTAGTATTATTACGCATTGCAGGCGCCGGACTTTTATTTTGGATACTCGCTTTGTTTACAAAAAAAGAATCTTTAGCAAAAGGTGATTTAAAGAAAATGGCCATTCTGGCTCTGTTCGGTGTATTTATTAATCAGGTGTTTTTTATTTATGGTTTAAGTCTCACAAAACCCATCAATTCGGCAATTATCATGATTTCAAATCCAATTATGGTAATTGTTTTTACATTAATTGTATTTAAAGAACGCATTACCATTCTGAAAATAGGCGGATTATTACTCGGAATAGTTGGAGCAGTTACTTTACTTTTATTTAAAGGAAATTTTGAATTTGGAAGCGAAACACTGACCGGTGACATGATGACACTCATAAACGCATCATCGTGGGCTGTATTTGTGGTTATGGCTAAACCTTACATGCAAAAATACCAAACCGTGACTGTTATGAAATGGATATTTTTATTTGGGTTTATCTATATGTTTCCGGTAGGTATAAGTGATTTGCTAAAAACCCAATGGTCGACTTGGGATGGAACTATAATATTTGGAGTTTCTTTTGTAGTTGTTGCAACCACTTTCTTAGCTTATTTGCTGAATACTTATGCTTTGAAAGATTTAAGTCCGTCGGTTGTGAGCATGTACATTTATACCCAGCCTTTTTTGGCAACATTATTTGCTGTATTTTTAGGAAAAGATATTTTAACGCCTACCAAAATTCTATCTGCAGTTTTTATTATTGCAGGCGTTTATCTGGTAAGCATGAAGTCATCAACAGTGATAAAAAAATAATACGATGTTAAAATCAATGACAGGCTTTGGTAAAGCCACAAAAGAATTTGAAAAACGTACTGTAAATGTGGAAATCAGATCACTGAACAGTAAAGGAATGGATTTGAGTTTACGTTTATCGAATTCATACCGTGAATTTGAATTGGATTTACGCAGCGAAATATCCCGTTTATTAGAGCGCGGTAAAGTAGATTTATCAATTTATGTGGAGAGTAAAAATACTGAAGCGCCGGTAGAGATTAATTCAGATTTAGCTAAAGAGTATCAGAGAAAAATAAAACAATTGGCAACTGATTTAAACGAACCCGCTAATGATGTTTTAAATCAAATCTTAAAAATGCCTGATGTTTTAAAATCTGAACGCCGAGAGCCGGATGAAAATGAATGGAAAGAAATTAAATCTGTTATTGCGGAAGCTGTTGAATCTTTAAATAAATTCCGTTTACAAGAGGGTAAATCGATAGAAAAAGATTTTACAGATCATTTAGGACTTATTCAAAATTGCTTAAATAAAATTATTGAATTAGACAAAAGCCGCCTGGCAGGAATCAAAGAGCGCATTAAAGGAAATTTAAATGAAGTGATTGGGGCCGACAAAATCGATACGAATCGTTTTGAACAGGAATTAATTTATTATATCGAGAAATTAGATATTAACGAGGAGAAAGTCCGATTAAAAACACATTTGGATTATTTTTTAACCACGATGAGAGAACCTTCGGGCGGGAGAAAGCTGAATTTTATCGCTCAGGAAATCGGAAGGGAAATAAACACAATTGGCTCAAAAGCCAATCATGCCGAAATGCAGAAATTGGTAGTTTTAATGAAAGATGAATTAGAAAAAATAAAAGAGCAGACCAGCAACGTACTTTAATTTTGAATCCTAATCAAAAATACCTTGTTGTTATTGCCGGGCCAAGCC
>CAZRNW010000693.1:0-2057 GCA_964601535.1 uncultured Flavobacteriaceae bacterium | reverse complement strand
AAAAATAGATAATCAAATCAGGCACGAGCCTTAGCCTACCAATTATGATTCAACACGTTAATGTGTATAAACTAATGGGGTAATTAAGATAGCTTTGTTAATAACGTTGACGGTCACTGACCTGAAAATGCCATTTACAGGGCCCCTATCTAAGCTATAATTTCGTTAATTTGCAGATAAATTAATTGAACTATGATCCCATTTTCGCCCCCACGTATCGACGATAAAATTTGTGATGAAGTAGTTAAAGCTTTGAAGTCGGGTTGGATTACTACCGGCCCGCGTACCAAGGAGTTCGAGAAAAAAATTACGGCTTATTGCGGTAATAAAAATACTTTGTGTTTGAACTCAGCAACTGCTGGTTTAGAAATTATGTTGCGATGGTTTGGGGTGAAAGAAGGTGATGAGGTTATTTTGCCGGCTTATACTTATACGGCAACAGCCAATGTGATCATTCACTGCGGTGCAACGCCGGTGTTTGTGGATGTAAACGAGCACGACTTCAACATTAATACTTCAGCTATTGAAAAAGCTATCACTCCCAAAACAAAAGCCATAATGCCCGTTGATTTTGCGGGATGGCCTTGCGATTTTGAGGAAATCAATGCTATTGCGGTAAGAAATAAGGACAAATTCAAAGCCAATAACGATATCCAAAAACAATTAGGAAGGATTCTTGTTTTAGCTGATGCTGCCCATTCGTTCGGCGCTTCTTATAACGGGAAGAAAACAGGAAGTCTTTGCGATGTTTCAGTTTTTTCATTTCACGCTGTAAAAAATCTGGTGACGGCTGAAGGCGGAGCAGTTTGTTTAAATCTACCTGAACCTTTTAATAATGAAGAGATATATAAGTACCTCTGTATTAAAACACTTCATGGTCAGAATAAAGATGCTTTAGCTAAAACCCAAAAAGGAAACTGGCGTTACGATATTATTGAAGCGGGTTATAAATGTAACATGACCGACATTTGTGCGGCCATTGGTTTAATTGAAATTGAGCGTTACGATAATGATACTTTGGTGCGCCGTCGTGAGATATTTGATAAATATGCGGCTGCTTTTATTAAAGACCAGCGATTTACTTTGCCTATATATAGTAAAGCGAATAAAACGAGTTGCTACCATTTATATCCTTTGCGTATTAAAGGTATAACTGAAGAACAACGCGATGCCATTATTAAAGAGATTTTCGACCATGATGTTTCGGTTAACGTGCATTTCATTCCGGTGCCATGCATGAGTTTTTATAAAAATATGGGTTATGATATTAAAAATTACCCGGTGGCTTATAAGAATTACAGCACTGAAATCAGTCTGCCTGTATTTTATGACCTCAATAATGAAATGACCGAAACAGTTATAAAAGCCGTAATTGAATCTGTAAACAAGGTATTGGGTTGAAAAGACTCTTCGATATACTGGCATCTTTCATAGGCCTGATTATATTATCGCCTGTTCTCATACTTATTAGTTTAGCGGTTGCAATTACTTCAGGTTTTCCGGTATTTTATTTGCAGACGAGAGTGGGGAAGAACAATGTTGATTTCAAACTTTTCAAATTCCGTTCCATGGCAAACAATTCCGATAAAAAAGGTTTGTTAACTGTTGGTGGCCGCGACCCTAGAATTACTCCTGCTGGTTATTTTTTAAGAAAATATAAATTAGATGAACTCCCGCAGCTATTTAATGTATTGTTTGGAAGTATGAGTCTGGTGGGGCCAAGGCCTGAAGTCCGTAAGTATGTTGATTTGTATAATGAAGAGCAAAAGAAAGTTCTTTCCGTTCAGCCCGGAATAACAGATTATGCTTCTTTAGACTATATTAATGAGAACGAATTGCTGGCTAAATCTCAAAACCCCGAAGAAACCTATATTAAAGAAGTGATGCCTGCCAAATTACAGCTCAATCTTAAATATATTAACGAAGCGGGGTTAGGGACCGATCTCAAGATTATTTTTAAAACAATAGGGAGAATTTTCAGGAACTAATTAAAGACCCTTCTCGAGTGATTTTAACTCTTCAACTTTTTCAGAGTAACCTAATTTCTCAAAAGAATA
>CAZRNW010000692.1:0-2059 GCA_964601535.1 uncultured Flavobacteriaceae bacterium | reverse complement strand
TCTTAGATGCTAATTTGCCTAATAATTGTAAAATTCCAATTGTGCAAGTCTGGCACCAAAGAACTAACGGAACTTATGGTATGCACTACGTAGTAGTTACTGGTAAAATAGGAAATGATTACACTATTTTTGATCCTGGATACTCAACAAGAACTCTTCTTAGTCAGTACGGTGGAAAATTTTGGAATTATGTGGTGTATAATCCATAGGAGCTAGAATATAATGCGACTCAATTCTTTGCTAGTGATTTTGCTGTTGTTAATTTGCGACATTATTAATTATAAAAATATTAATGCGCAAGTTAGCGGAAATATTGATATAGAATTTAACATGCCTTCGCGTTTTTTGCTTATTGATTCAGAAGGAAGGAAAACCGGCGAAGATCCAAGAATTATGGCTGAATTTACTGAGATACCTAACACAACATACGGTATCACGGGGGTTGGTTCGCTGGAAGATGAATCATCTGAAATTCAAACAAGAGCATTTACTTTTCAAACGGGTGTAACTGATCCTACTTTTGAAGAAAATTATTCATTGCAGCTCATTGGAGCTAACAATATGTTGTATTCAGGAAAGATTTCTTTGGCCCAAGCGATTAATGTAGGATATGAATATAGAGTAATTGGTGTGATTAATCAAAACCAAATTGTAAATTACTCTATTTACTTCAGCACAAATCCTTTACACATACCCACCGTTAAAAAAGTCGTTACCTCTACATTATTGAGACAAGATCTCACAAACTGTAATTCGCTCACATTAATTGTTAACCAAACGGTTTATCAAAATATTTTAAATTATCTAAACCAGTATGATTTCTTTATCAGCCAGGCTGATGAAAATAAGGCTTGGTATCAGTTGCAGAATATTATTGACCGCTTGGATGGGGTGAAAACCGATTCAACGCAAATTAGCTCTAATGCCTACACGATTCTTTATGAAGATGCTCTGTTATTACAGGCGCAACTTCCAACGACAAAAACGCTTAATTTACCTGTAACCAATAAGTGGAATTTGCTAAGCATTCCCGTTATTGTACCAAGTTTTAATAAGAGTGCAGTCTATCCAACTACTACTACTTCTGTTTACTTTTATGATGGTGCTTATCGATCTACGGATCTACTAAGTAATGGTCTTGGTTATTGGGTTAAATTCGGCTCAGATCAGACGGTGGTGTACTCAGGAACCATATTACACAGGCAAAACATCAATGTAAATGTTGGTTGGAATATGATTGGCTCTGTATCATATGACATCAATATAGAAAAGGTACAAGCGATGGGGGATAGTGTTGTCTCGGAATATTATTCTTATGTTAATGGCGGTTATGTTGCTTCAAATATCCTGCAAGCGGGAAAAGCGTATTGGGTAAAAGTTAATCAAAGCGGCACGCTGATACTTGGAGGAGCGACATCAACACCCAGTTTACCCATTGTTGAACCTCCGCCGGCTCCTGGTTCACCTTCGACACCCATTCTTCTTGCCCCTCTAAATTATGCAGCAGGGCAAATCACTTCGCCAGTGTTAACATGGTATCCCGCGAACGGTGCAACCACCTATCGTCTTCAAGTTTCAACAAACTCGAACTTCACCTCACTTGTTATCGATGAAGCAAACGTAACAGGGACTTCGCGTCAAATTGGACCATTATCATATAGCACAAATTATTATTGGCGTGTGAAAGCATATAATGCAGATGGTTCAAGTTATTGGTCCGAAATCTGGCGATTTACAACGCAAGGTGCGCCACAAGATCCTTGCGATCCGGTTGCGACTTATTCGATGCTTGATCAATTTACTGTAAATGATGCAAATGGTAATAGCCAAAAATTGTTTGCACTTAACAACAAGAGAAAAATTGCCTTGCGAAAAAATGATTTTGAGATGCCCCCGATGCCATTGCAAGGAATGTTCCATGCAAAGTTCCGTTCCGGCAAGATTTTGGAGAAAATTCCACCGAGCCAAGGAAGAGTGGCTATTCCTCTTTTGGTGCAAAATGTATCCTATCCTCTGACCATAAACTGGAATATTAAAACAGAAAATAAGACGCAATATT
>CAZRNW010000691.1:0-2060 GCA_964601535.1 uncultured Flavobacteriaceae bacterium | reverse complement strand
ATCAATGGATTCATGGTTTTATCTTTACTCTCGATAATTACTTTTTCTTTAAAGCCTGTTTGCTCATCAGATTCCTCACGGAAAGTAACGTTTTCTTTAATGTGTTCGTACTGTACAGTACCACCAAATTCAGAAACGATTACTGCGTTATACGGATCCCAATCACAAATCATATCGCCTTTTTTCACTTTCGCTCCCGGCTTAATATATAATTGAGAACCATAAGGAATGTTACCTGTTGTTAAAGTAATTCCTGTATTAGCATCAACGATTCTTGATTCAGTAGAACGGCCAATTACAATATTTACTTTTGCACCATCAGCATTTACGCTTTCTACAGTACGCAATTCATCAATCTCAACAATACCTTCGTATTTAGCAATTAAACTTGACGACTGAGCAACGTTACTTGCAGTACCACCCACGTGGAATGTACGTAATGTTAACTGTGTACCCGGTTCACCAATCGACTGTGCTGCAATTACACCTACAGCTTCACCTAACTGAACTAAACGTCCGTTAGCTAAGTTACGTCCGTAACATTTTGCACACACACCTGATTTTGATTCGCAGGTTAATACCGAACGTATTTCAACTGATTCGAGAGGAGATTTCTCAATTAATGTTGCAATGTCTTCATTAATTAATTCACCGCTTGTTGCCATTAATTCTCCGGTTGTAGGATGATAAACATCATTCACAGCAACTCGTCCTAAAATACGGTCGTACAATGTTTCAACAACGTCCTCATTATTTTTCAATGCCGTCATTGTTAAACCACGAAGGGTTCCGCACTCTGCTTCGTTAATAATAACGTCTTGTGCAACGTCAACCAAACGACGGGTTAAGTAACCTGCATCGGCTGTTTTTAACGCAGTATCGGCAAGACCTTTACGCGCACCGTGAGTTGAAATAAAATATTCTAAGATGGATAAACCTTCACGGAAGTTTGATAATACAGGATTCTCAATAATCTCCGCACCAGTGTTTCCAGCTTTTTGTGGTTTCGCCATTAATCCGCGCATTCCACTTAACTGTTTAATTTGTTCTTTACTACCACGGGCACCTGAATCTAACATCATGTAAACAGCGTTAAATCCTTGTTTGTCGCTGCTTAAAGTATCCAACACTTTCTTGGTTACTTTAGAGTTAGTGTGCGTCCAGATATCGATGATTTGGTTGTAACGTTCGTTGTTGGTAATGAAACCCATGTTATAGTTATTCATTACTTCTTCAACCTGGTCGTGTGCTTCTTTTATGATTACCGCTTTTTCAGGAGGTGTTTGAATATCTCCTAAGTTAAACGATAAACCACCACGGAATGCTGTACGGAAACCTAATTCTTTTATATCATCTAAGAACTTAGCTGTTTTCGCCATTCCGGTTTTCTTCAATACCATACCAATGATATCACGAAGCGATTTTTTAGTCAATAATTCATTGATAAAACCAACTTCATGCGGCACCAATAAGTTAAAGATTACACGACCCACTGATGTTTCAATAGTTTTCGCAACTAATTTATCACCATCTAAATGGTTAGTGATTCTAACTTTAATTTGTGCATGTAAGTCAACTTGTTTTTCATTTAATGCAATAACAACTTCTTCTGCACTATAGAAAATACGTCCTTCACCTTTTACTGCATCATTTTTAAGGTTACGCTTTGATTTAGTTAAATAATATAAACCTAAAACCATGTCCTGAGATGGAACCGCAACCGGCGCACCGTTAGAAGGGTTTAAGATGTTATGTGAAGCCAACATTAAAATTTGTGTTTCCAAAATTGCAGCATGTCCTAATGGCACGTGCACTGCCATCTGGTCACCGTCGAAGTCGGCGTTGAATGCAGAACACACTAATGGGTGTAACTGTATCGCTTTTCCTTCGATTAATTTTGGCTGGAATGCCTGGATACCTAGTCTGTGTAATGTCGGGGCACGGTTTAACATAACCGGATGTCCTTTTAACACGTTCTCTAAAATATCCCAAACAATTGGCTCTTTGCGGTCAACAATTTTCTTTGCTGATTTTACTGTTTTCACAATACCACGCTCAAT
>CAZRNW010000690.1:0-2064 GCA_964601535.1 uncultured Flavobacteriaceae bacterium | reverse complement strand
GCACTGACTGAGTGGCATTGATAGTCTTTTGGGGTCAGGCGTGATCATTCTGATATTCTATTGAGGTCAGGCCTGGGCTGTCAAAAAGTTTAAAAAAGACCTTCAATTTATTGTGTCCGTAAATGTTCCAATTCAGCAACGACAATAACTACTTTTCAACCACTCAAAAAGATCTTTTTGCCGAATATTTGTTAAAGCTTGCTGAATAACTTCTGAAGACAGCTCTCCTACACGGCTTGCCATCGTTAAGATAAGTCTACCAACTCCACCATTCCTATCCCATAATCCATTCTTTACATGCTTGAAGTACCCGAATAATGATTCAATTACTTCTGTTGTTCCCGGTGCCTTCTCGCCTTCAGAAAGTTTGTTAGATTCCTTTGAAACAAAGTTAACAAGATTACATGCGAGGTGCAACGATGATTCAAACATGGGCAAAGATGAAAGACGTTTAACTATTAAATCCGTGATATCACCTCCAAATCCACTTATCCTTAACTGATCTCTAACGTGCCTTCCTATTTCAATCCATTGATGCCATGTCTTGATTTGTTTTTCATAGTTATACACCCATTTTATCTTTTCATAAACTCTGTTATCCCAAGGACCATCATACTGTAATATTTTTAATGCCCAATTAATGATAATGTCTATATTTAGAAATCGTGCTTTTTTTCTTTGAGATGGAGGTGCAAAAGAAATACCATCAGTACAATGCAATTGCTTCTTTAAGTAATTAGCTTTTTCCTTAAAGGCATTCCAATCTTGATTGTCTCTAAATAACTTTTCGTATTCTCGAGCAATTTTGTGACATACGTCATATAAGGCAGTAATATGACTGCCACTCATTTTCTGAAATTCTTTTATGCCAAGTAAAAGGTCGGAGCCCCTATCAGATAATATACATCTAGGGATTATACCGGTTTTTTGGGATACGCTATACAAAACTTTCGACACCTCTTCTCCTGTTGAACGATGCATGGGAATTAGTCCAAATGGTTCAAGATCTTTCAGCGATAATGTCCAATCGTTTCTTTGGTATAAAATATCACAACGAACCCCCACAATAGCTAAGCATTTAGTTGCTCCTTCAGCAATAACGTGATCAACAAGCCAACACCAATCAGAGCTTGGTTCTTTGGGACGATTAAGCTTGTGCAAACCAATTTTTAGATCCCACTGAATGCATATTTCATGGGAAGGTATGCGATTCTTTTCTTCTTCGAATAAGACTTTCATTGCAGAAGAAATACCACGAAACCGCATAGAAGCGTTTTGCTTCCATTTCATTGCCATCAATATTGTTGGTATAGAATAGAAATGTCTTTGGGGTTTGAATTTTATTTTGTTGATGGCTTTTTTTTTATCTCGAAAGAACCTTTTCCGGAACTTTGAATCTGTGATTCTAAGTCTTGGACGCATCGTTGAAGATTAGAAATTGTTTCTTTGCTTTTAATTAATTCTTGCTTAAGTCGAATGCAAGATAATTTCCAAACATTTCTTCCTTCTTTTAGTCTCTTAGCTGCAAAGGTTTGGCGTTTTAACAAAAGTTTAGTTTCTTGGCATTTCTCTTTCCAAATATTACGGCTGCGTGTTAGCCATGCAAGTGCTTTGTCTATTCTGTTTGGAAGTAAATCTGTCATGATACATCGTTGATTGATTTGCATTTAGATCCCCCTTGGTAAGGGGGAAGTATATACAATATCAAGTTATGCAAATCAAGGCAAATATGGAATATAAATGGACACATTTTTAAAATTTCATTTAACATGAAAATAAAGACTTTTTGACAGCCCAGGTCAGGCCTGACATTCGGACATTCTCTTGTTGTGTTTAGCCAATAGGACCTTTTGAAGAGAATGTCAGAATGATCACGCCAGACCCCAATGCGCTTTCTATAAAGTCACCGCACTCCAAAACGATTATTAGATGGAACAAAAAAATATTTCAGAATAAGATAAGTTCAACATAAAAAATCCTCACGAAGGAAGAAATGAAGAAAAAAATGGTGCCAATGGCGATCGCCTATGATTTCGACGGCACGCTAGCCGATGGAAACATGCA
>CAZRNW010000689.1:0-2072 GCA_964601535.1 uncultured Flavobacteriaceae bacterium | reverse complement strand
AAAACCAGAATGGCAACTAACAAATAACTATCAGATTAATCGAATAAATAGTATTGAATCTGTGTCCATGATGGTTCCAACATACGATATCGAAGTCGAATGTGAAACGCACAGTTTTATAGCTAATAATGCTATTGTACACAATTCAAATTGTTCGACTCGGTTAGTAACAGGAAGCGGTTCCCCGGCTCTTTATTCGGTATATGATTGTGCAAAACTTGGTATTCCTGTTATTGCAGATGGAGGCGCAAAACATATCGGAGATATCGCTAAATATTTAGCAGCCGGAGCTGCGGTAGTGATGAGTGGATATTTTTTCTCCGGGGCAGAAGAAACTCCGCCGGTTGTTAAATATAGAAAAGAAAAACCTGGGAATTTAGACCCAATAAAAGTTCAATATAGGGGTTCAGCGTCAGCGTCTTCTTATGAGGCTCAAGGAAAAATTTCTGAACATCGAACGCCAGAAGGCGGAGAAAGACTTGTTGAGTATAAAGGACCGGTTGTCAATGTAGTTAATACGATTAGCGCTGGATTAAAATCTGCGCTTAGTTATTCTGGGGCAAACAATATTAAACAATTTCAAGACGAGGCCGAACTTTTAATGGTGTCTCCAAACACAACGAAAGAAAATGGTGTGCATTCAGATTAGTTATGCCGTTATATAACGTTAAATGTGAGGATTGTAGTGAAGAGTCTGAACTACTTGTGAAGATTTCGGAAACTCTAATTTGCCCAAAATGTAACAGCGAGAATGTAAAAAAGCTTTTGACAACGTTTTCAACGTACTCGGTAAAAGGAGAGAACGGTTCCTCTGAAACGCCAAAGCGGTATCGACCCAAAACTAAAATTGTTTTTAAATGAGGTACGATTTAAAAAAGTATAGAATTGCAAAAGCCCTGATTGTAGATATTCCTAAAGTATTATTATCTTTAGATAGAGCAATAAAAGAATTAAGAAATCATGGTAAGTATTCAGAAATTTACAGGGCATTACATAAATTAAAAGAAAGTAAAATGATTCTGAGAGGCCAACTGGAGAGACAGAAACAAATTGTAAAAGATAGAGGGTTTATTGATGGCTAGTAGAACCTATAACAAAGAAGATGTTTTAGAAAGTTACTTTACCTTAGCTCGAAAATTAGGAAAAATTCCTTCACAAAAAGATACCAAAACATTAATTTGTTCAGTCGATGTTATTCGCCGGTTATTTAATAAATTCAGTAATTTAGTTATTGAAGCCAAGGAAAAATACCCAGTTTTAAATGATCTGGAAGTCCCAGTTTCTGTATCCGATAAAGATATAGAAAAATATAGACTATCCTTAGAAAAAACTCAAAATCAAAAATTTAATAAAAATAAACTCCAAGACGGTTCTTTTTTTGATTATTTAGAACGGTTTTCAGATCAAGTATTTAAAGGTAGAGTTACTAATAAAAGAATTAAATATAAAAATAATAAGATACAACGGGTACACAATTTGGTATTATCCGATTTACATTTTGGTTCCGATTTAAAGGGAGACGAAACCGGAAGCGTTGATTACGGACTAAAAGAAGAATCGAGAAGATTTGCTAAGGTTATTAAAGAAGCTGCAAAATATAAACAGCAATATAAAAAACACACCGAACTTCATATTCTTCTTCTTGGCGATATTATCGAAAATAGTATGCACGACCCAAGAACCGGCGCAATAATTGCCGAGCAATGTGCTAGGGCCATACATCTTTTAACCCAAGGGATTACATATCTTTCAAATTATTATCCAAAAGTTATTGTTCATTGCGCCACCGGAAATCATGACAGAATTACTTCCCGACATATGGGGAGAGCAATCCATCAAAAACACGACAGCTATTCAACGATTATTTATTACGCCATTAAGAAGGCTTTAGATAAAGTTGAAAATGTTTCGTTTGATATTCCAAAAGCCCCGATTTCTAGTTATAGCGCTCTTGGACATAAAATAGGGTTTACACACGGCGATACCGTTATTAAAACGGGAAACCCTGGGAATAATATTAATATTAAAGCTCTAGAAAATCGATATTCTTCAGGTAATAATGAGTAAGCAAT
>CAZRNW010000688.1:0-2073 GCA_964601535.1 uncultured Flavobacteriaceae bacterium | reverse complement strand
AACGCAGCATAAAACACCTCATGCTCATCTTCAAATATCTGAAAATTCATCCCAGAGTGTTCAATATAGAACTTAGCCTGATCCTTCGTATTAAATCGTTCGACTAATTGTTCAAGCCTTGTTTTACTCCTTACAATTATGGCTTGTTCGAATGCCATAGAATTGATTATTTACGTTTGTTCTGATTAACTAAACTATCAAGTAGGTCGGGTGTAATATTCAAATTTTCAATTTTGCCACTACTCGAAGCTAATTCTCGAAATGCAAGGGCTATATTACCAGCTGCATCTCCGTTATTTGAATAGATTGCGTTCAATACTTTCCAGTCAACATCCTTATAAACATTCATCAAAGCTTTTTGAAGATAAACTTTAGAATCGGCTTCTTTACGGTCATTATCCAGTTTCACCTTTAACAACTCAGTGTTTTGTTGCTCTACAGCAATTTGAGTTGTCAATTCCATTTCTTTAAGCTTTCTATGATTCTCACCCTTCACAATATCAGTCTCCATTTTCTTTTCTACAATTTGTTTTTGCTTTTCTTCAACGGCTATTACAGTATTGAGTTCACTTTCTTTAATCTTTCTTTCTTGCTCAACAGCAAAATTTCGGCGGTCATAAATGGCCTTATCTGCTTCCTTTTGCAATTCCTCGCGGGTTCTTGTTTCCAAAGCCCTACTCATTTCAGGATTAGCTTTTATACTCAGAATATTAACACCTTGTATTTCTACACCAAGAACAGCTAAAACTTTACTACTAATTAATCCATCTAAAAGTCTTTGTTCTATCTCAGTTTGTTTAGTTAATACAGTAACTAAATTATATGAATGAACAAAACTTGTTGTAGATGTCTGAGCTTCATTTAACACACGTTGACGAAGTTTTTCAAAATCATTCGAACGATATTTTTTATTTTCATCAATTGTAAAATCTAATTGCTCGGCTAATACCCGAGGATCAGCAACTTTAAATGTAAGCTGACCTTGTATTATCAATTCCTGATAATCTGAAGTTAGCTCATTAAATATAAAAGACAAATCACTACTTTTTGCGGGTATATTTACAATACTGCTATTAGGAGAAAAGTAAAAGAAAGCCAGGCCCTTACCCTCGCGTTTAATTTTACCGCTTTTGTAATGGATTACATAATCCATTGAATCAAATTTGATGTATTTTATTCCGAACATGTTTATAAATTTATACTAACGAAATTAACCTCTTTAGTCGAAGAAGAAAAAAAACAGGAACGCTTTTATTAAAAAGATATTAAGACTATTGTTTACATCACAAATAATAGGGGATCGTTCTCCTTATTGAGAACATTTACCTTCTCCAGTATGGCATTTGAGGTAGGTACATTTTAATAAAATTTAAGCCATGATTTAAGCTCAATATCTCATAAATAGAATAACCTTCATCAACTACTAAATTAGGATTAAACCAGTTTTTAGAATTTAACCATTCCTCAACTGAAATCTTAAAGTGTTCAAAAAAGCCATTGCCTGCCATAAAACCAATAAACATTTTTACTCCTTCATCCATCTTAATATTCTCTTTCAACATTTGGTAAGCCTTATATTGATTCTCGAAATTATGAAACGACTCACTTGCGTAACCAAAGTTTATTATCATTTCATTATATCTTTGCTTATCATAAGATGGTTGAATATATTTCATTTGCCATTTATTCCATTCCTTTAAATCAGGATAAATGCAATTTTCATTAAGATACTCTATAAAAGACATATAAAAACTAATTATTTTTTGACTTGCTCGGGAACCTTGTTTGCTAATATCTGAGCCAAATAAGTTTCATCAAAAACTATAACGTTTTGATAATTTTTACTTCCTCGTGCACCTGGAACGATTAACCCACTATAACCATTTTTCCTTGCCCAACTTGAAATTACATTGGTAAATTCATATGTTTTAGCCTTGTCTAATATATTAGGTGCAACTTCTACTACTTTAACCAAATCTTCGTATCGAGTCCCTAATAACTTTAGCGTACTTTCATCAGTCAAATCTAACAAATTTTCAATTACTACATTCGAAAATTTATAAGTACTGAATT
>CAZRNW010000687.1:0-2079 GCA_964601535.1 uncultured Flavobacteriaceae bacterium | reverse complement strand
TTGCTGAAGAATTATTTCCGAAAGCCAGATTTTATAGGGGTCTTTTGTTGCTCTCCAGGGCAAGTCCCTTTTGTTAATTAAGTACCATTTTATGAGCCTTTTGGCGAAAAAATCCATGTTCAGACAACAAAACTAAAATTTTTTTTAACTAATTATTTTTCAGTTATATAATAAATACTATCTTTGCCTCCCATTTTTGAATATTCAAATTATTGATTTTAAATACTTTGTAAAATGACTAAAGCAGACATCGTAAACGAGATTTCAGAAAAGACTGGTATTGAGAAAATTGCAGTTCAAGCTTCTGTAGAAGCTTTCATGAAATCAATCCGTAACGCAATGATTGAAGGTAAAAACGTATACCTGAGAGGTTTCGGAACATTTGTAGTGAAAAAACGCGCTGAGAAAATTGGCCGTAACATTTCTAAAAACACAACGGTTGTAATTCCGGCACATTTTATCCCGGCATTTAAACCGGCTAAAACTTTCTCCGAAAGAGTAAAGAAAAATGTGAAGGTTGCTGAACCGGAACCAAAAAACGACGATTAATTTAAATGACCAAGGTTAAAAAAACACAGCTATTACTGATTGTAGCGGCTGTCGTTTTATCCGTTCTTTTATATTTTGCTCCAAAACATTCCGATGTTTCAGCTGATAAAAAAGCAGAATTAACATCCGGAAACAATACCGAAACTATTGAACGTTTTGTGAACGCTGCCAAAGGAAATTTAAGTGCAGACTTAAAACCAAAAGCAGAAGACAAAAACAACGATAGCCTCATTTCTTTCTGGGATAAAAATAAACGCCCCGACATCGCGGCTTTTTATTTCGAGAAAAAAGCAGCGAGCGCAACAGATTGGTTTAAAGCAGGCGACCGTTATTATTATTCGGTACGCTTTATTAAAGACCCTGATGAAATGCCGGTATTGTACTCAAGCGCCATGCGTTGTTACGAGAAAGGATTGAAACTTGAACCCAATAATACCGAAGCTAAAATTATGTTAGCCTCCTGTATGGTTGAAGGTTCTGCTGATCCGATGAAAGGAATCACTCTGCTGAGGGAAATTGAAAAAACAGACAGCAACAATGTCACTCTTCAATTGAACTTCGCGTTTTTCTCGGTACGTTCGCAACAATGGGATAAAGCCGTTAAACGTTTTGAAAAAGTGATTCAGATCGATTCAACTTACATTGAAGCTTATCTGCACTTAGCTGATGCTTATGAGCAAATGGGACAAAAAAACAAAACTATTGAAGCCCTTGAAAAGTATAAATCGAAAACCGATGACGCTTTAAGCAAGGAGGAAATAGGAAAATACATAGAGCAATTAAAAATTAATTTAAATAAATAATATTATGCCAAGCGGAAAGAAAAGAAAAAGACATAAAATGGCGACCCACAAACGCAAAAAACGTTTGAGAAAGAACCGTCACAAGAAAAAATAAGGTTTTTTAGTGCCGAAGGCATCCCTTCGGGAAAAAATCGAATTACAAACCACCTTCGCCGCCTTTATGTTTTAGGACAATTAATCTTGTCTTACAATTTATTGGTTTAGGAAGGACAAAAATATTTGAGCGTGAATTATGATTTAGTTATCAATTCAACGCCTAACGAAGTTGTTATAGCTCTTTTAAATGAAAAACGTTTAGTTGAGCTTCATCGTGAAAAGAATAACTCCAAATTTTCGGTAGGCGATATCTACTTTGGTAAGGTTAAGAAGGTCATGACCGGACTTAACGCAGCCTTTGTAGACGTAGGGTATGAAAAAGATGCCTTTTTACATTACCTCGACCTCGGGCCGCAGGCCAACTCCCTTTATAAATTTGTTGAACAAACCCGTTCAGGCAAACAAAACGTGAGTAACCTCATGTACTTCAAAAATCTTCCTGACATTAAAAAAGAAGGCAAGATCAATGAGATTGTTAAAAGCGGACAACAAATTTTGGTACAGGTAGCCAAAGAACCTATTTCAGCCAAAGGACCAAGAATCACTTCAGAAATTTCCTTAGCAGGACGTTATTTAGTGTTGATTCCTTTTGCGGTTTTAATCTATGTGTCTTCAAAATTCAATAGTTTCG
>CAZRNW010000686.1:0-2081 GCA_964601535.1 uncultured Flavobacteriaceae bacterium | reverse complement strand
TATTGTTGGTTTAGTATTGTTGATTTTCGGTGTGATGTTTATGTTAGGCCTCATTTCAAGCATCTTTGGTTTTTCCATCGCAGGTTCTAATACCGAATTCAACGACTGGATTAATATTTTCTTCATGGAGAGAAGTCATTATACTCTTGGATTGTTCGGTATCATTCTGTTTTTCGGAATTCCTTTCTTAATGATGATTTACGGAGGCGTGAAACTTTTATTTAAGATTCATTACAGTAACCGTTGGTTAAATATTTCTGCCGGCATAATGTGGTTAATCGGATTGATAACCGTTTTGTTTGTAGGTATCAGTACAGGAAAAGATTTCAGCGAAACCGCTAAGGTAAAGGAACCTGTCATTCTCAATACTCAGCGCGATACACTTTATTTAAGCATGGCTCCGGGAAAAGAATTATACGAACACCTTGGCGTAAATGAAGAAGACCTTGAAGATTATGATGATGAGGGCAACCACCGCCGCGTTCACCGCCGCCGCAGCGATTATATTGTTGCGAAAGCGAATGGAAATAAATTCATAGTTGGTTATGCTCGCGTAAACATTTTACCTGCATCAGGCGAAAACTTTGAACTGTATATAATTAAAAAAGCACGCGGTTTCGATAAACGGGCCGCAGTTGAACGGGCTAAAGTAATTGACTACAAAGTAACGACCGGCGACAGCACCATTTTATTTAATGAAATATTTACCGTGGCTCCAAATGAAAAATTCAGAGTACAGGAAATCGAAGTGATTTTAAAAGTCCCAAGAGGAAAAGTTATTTTCTTAGACAAAAACATGGCTAACATTATTTACGACGTAGAAAATGTAACCAACACTTACGATGGCGATATGGTAAACCGCCGCTGGATAATGGGTGTAAACGGATTAGAATGCGTGGATTGTGATGGATTAGAATTTGATACTGAGAATTTGGAGAACATTAAGAAGCTCCATGGTATCCCTCCTCCTCCAACGCCCCCTGGTGCACCGGCAGATATTAATGTGGATGCTCAAGACGCAAAGGTGAAGATAAACGAACAAGGCATACATGTCAATTCAAAAGATGCTAATGTGAAAATTAATAACGAAGGCATTCATATAGATACCAAAGGGAAAAAAGGTGATAAAGGAGACAAAGAAGAAAAGTAGGCAGTTGGCAGGAGCAGTAGGCAGTAAAATTGAAAAGTTTTTGTTGACTGTAACTTTTAAATGAAACATGCCGTCCTATTACAAAATGAACCTCAAGCACCTAAAGGTGTACCATATATAAGAAAGTAGAATAAGTGTAGTTGGTTTATTTAATAGCAAAAAGCTCCGTTTCATGTTCGGGGCTTTTTTGTTTTATTTGTTTTTAATCTTTAAATCTAAAATGAATTTAGATGAAAGAAAGGTTCCTTAAACGATTTAAATTTCTTAAAACTTAGGAATCAGTCTGTTAAAAAGCAGATTATCGCCTTTAAAAGGGTACATTTGCACTCTAAAAAATTAACTCATGAAAAAACAATTACTCGGTATTTCTATTCTTTTTACTCTGTTTATTGCAAATTATACTTTCGCACAAAACAGATCTGCTAATGTTTCAACTTCAAGCACTCAAACGCTTAAGAAGTCATCGCCTAATGCTAAAACAAATTTGCTTGCTGTTCCTAATACAACAACAAGCACTTGTATGTCAATTAACCTACCCGCACCTGCTACATGGTCGCTCGTAAATTACGGAACGGGTACACCAATTTTTACAGATGGTTTTGTAAACGGACCAAATATTTACAACGACAAAGAAAAAGCAATGTACTTCGATGCTTCAGCAAGCGCGAATACTATGATTACACAGGTTTATGTTGGTTTCGATCATGCCTATTCTGCAACTCCAACTAAAACTGTTGCAGTAAAATTTTATGACGGTACATCAGGAACTCCGGGCGCTTCAATTGGTCAGGGTACATTAAGTATGGCAACTATCATGACTGACGTTTCAAACAACCAGTATTCATTAATCATCTTCCCTACGCCTTTAACATTACCTGCATCTAAACGTTTTTTTGCAAGTGTGGACATTACCGCGCTTTCATTTACAACT
>CAZRNW010000685.1:0-2084 GCA_964601535.1 uncultured Flavobacteriaceae bacterium | reverse complement strand
ACATAAACAATAAAACCTTTAAATAAAGCCAGATTCATTAAATAGAAATGGCTTACAAACCGGAGAAGGGAAAAATTGATATTCAGGAGCCAATCGATGACAGGCATAAAGAAACCAAGTAACTGAGCAGCGAATAAAAACACAAACCAGCGCTCATGGAACATTAATACAAACGAAGTGCTGAAACAAATCACTAATAAAAACGGTGTGAGCCACCGTAATACTTTGTGTGACCAAAATGCAAATGAAATGCCGCTAAACTTCCAGAGTAACGATTTATAACGGTTAAGATTCTGGAAATTTCCAATGGAGATTCGTACTTTACGTTTAAATTCTTCCTGTGCCTGGGTTGGTACATCTTCGTTACAAATGGCTTCTTTATCAAATACAATTTGTTTCCCTTGTTCTACAACATTTAGCGTAATATAAAAATCATCCATGTAAAAGTTTTTCGGAACAGGTGAGAAGTTTTCTTTACGGATCGCATAACATCCACCTTCAGCACCCATAATTACATTCCAGCGAACACTTTCGGCATACTTTATTTTGTTCTCAAGTGCGATATAAGTTTTTTCCTGAGAAGCGATGCCTTTATCACTTACTGAAACCTTTATAATATTGGCGGCTACCTGTGCAGTTTCAGCATTCTTAAAATGCCGGATTAAATTAAAAATCGTCTCCGGTTTAAAAATTACGTTAGCATCCGTCAAAATAAAAACAGACTGATTAGCCTCTTTAGCCAACTGATTGATGATGCCTGATTTTCCAGTTCTGCCACCAAACCTAACCAGTTTTAATTGTGGAAATTTTTTCGCATAACCTTCTATGATTGCATCTGTTTTATCATTAGAAGCATCAGAGCCAATATAGACTGTTAATTTGTTCAAAGGATACGTGGTATTAAAAACCGAAGCTATTTTTTCACCTATCACTTTTTCCTCGTTATAAGCCGCCATTAAAATTGCGACTTCCGGCATATCATCTGAAGCTGAGAATTTTTCAGCTGATTTTTTTTTATCACGCGTGAAAAGAACCATCCAAAGCGGGTATACCAGATACGAATGCACAATGGCATAGGCTGAAACAATAAATATTATTACGAGCAGGCTATGCATTCAAATTTGATTTGTAAAAATTAACAAGGCCGGTTACTACCATTTTATTATCAAGTTCCCTTTCTGCGAAATTTAATGCACCTTGTTCAAGGGTTTGGCGTTTTGTTTCATCCTTTAATATTTCAACTACTGCTTTGGTAAAATCTGCCGCTGAATCTGCTATACAAATGTTTTTACCATGCGTAAAATTGATTCCTTCTGCACCAATTGAAGTAGAGACAATAGCTTTACCGTAAGCCAAACCTTCAATAATCTTTATTCTCAAACCACTGCCAGATAAAAGCGGCACTACCATGATCTGATTCTCGTTATAAAAAACTTTAGAATCTTTCACCGATTCAACCACTAAAACGTTTGGGCTGCTTAATTTAATAAACCTTTGCGGCATATAACGTCCCGCTAGAACAAATTTTGCATCGGGAACCTGCTTTAAAATATTTTTCCAGCAATTATTAAGAAACCAATCCACTGCCTCAACATTCGGCATCCAATCCATGCTGGCGAAATGGAAAACAGTTTTAGGTTTAGGAATCACGCCGTTCTTTTTCCTATAAACATCAACATCCACCCCGGTGATGCAGGTATAAATTGGTTTTTTATAGCCAAGCTTTTCAAAAATAGCTTTATCAATATCAGTAATTGTAATAATCGCATCCAATTCGTTAATCACCTTTAGTTCAAATTTTTTTAAGCGCTTAGTTTGTAAGCCCAAATACATCCGCTTCAAAAAGGAAGACTCATTTTTTAAATGCCTTTCCCAAATTAAATACTCAACATTATGTGCGCGTAACACAATTTTTGCTTTTGAGTATTTCCTGATAACAGAAACATAAGTTGCCACAAACAATCCTTCGAGCTGAATAACATCGAAGGCATTTGCTTTCAGTTTTTCAATTAATTGGTTTTCGAAATTTTTGAAATGAAAACTGATTACAAAATAAGATTGTGAGGAAAACAAATTCTTAAAAG
>CAZRNW010000684.1:0-2090 GCA_964601535.1 uncultured Flavobacteriaceae bacterium | reverse complement strand
GGTGGGTCTTTATTGGCACTTCGTAGATTTGGTGTGGGTGTTTGTATTTACCTTCTTTTATTTATTGTAAAAACTTAAAACTTAAGAATTATGGAATTTCACGACGATTATCCTGAATACGAAAAAATGGCCGCACATGGCGAAGAAGACGGTAAAAAATTACGCCGTACCCTTTGGAATGTATTTTGGATTATGTTAATCATCACAATTTTCGAATTAGTGATTGGTTTTATGGCTCCAACTCACGGATGGTCAGGCACTTTATGGTTAAAAACCCTCTTTATTACCTTAACCATTGCTAAAGCCGGATTTATCGTAATGGCTTTCATGCACTTAGGTCATGAGGTAAAATTCTTTAAATACACCGTTTTGGCCCCTTACACGGTATTTATGCTTTATTGCATCTTTATCTGCCTTAACGAGGGTACTTATTCTGGTAAGCCTGCAAACCGCACTCCAATCGACCAATTATTGGTTAAACAGCAAGAAGATTTAAGGGCCGGTAAAGGCCATCATGGCGGAGGACACGAAAATCCAGCCGAACATGGTGCAGAGCACCACTAACACTAAAATAAACCCGCTAAATGGCGGGTTTATTTATTAAATATTTTTGCACTTTTAAATAATTTCTTATTTTAGCGGATTAATAAATTTAAGGTAATAAGTCTATCTATGAAACCATTCATCAAACTTACATTAATTACAGGTGCAGTTATTTGCATGGCATCCCCTGTTGTTGCCCAGAAAGCATTAGCAAAGGCTGATTTAGCATTCGAAAACCACCAGTATTTTACAGCGGTTGAGGCCTATAAAGCGGCGTACACTTCAGTGAAAAAAGCTGATATGAAAGCTAAAGTTTTATTCAGGACTGCATACGCATATCAGGAAATTAATGATATGAAAAGTGCTGAAACTTATTACCAAAAGGCTATCGCAGCTAAATATCCTGATCCTGAGGCTGTTGTTAGATTAGCAGATGTTTTAAAATCTCAAGGAAAATATCCTGAAGCAATAGCTGAATATCAAAATTTCAAAAAATTAGCGCCCTCTGATCCTCGTGGCGATAAAGGTGTTAAATCAAGCGAATTAGCACAACAATGGAAAGATAATCCGGGCCGTTACAAAATTGAAAACATGGCTTTAATCAACTCTAAAGAGTCTGATTTCTCTCCAACTTATTCTGATAAAAAATACAACACTTTAGTTTTTACTTCTACCCGTGAAGGTGTTAATCAAAAACAAGATATCACTACGGGTCAGAATCACTCTAAAATGTATGAGACCAAATTAGACAAAAATGGTAAATGGTCTACTCCAATTTTGTTAGCAGGTGCTGTTACCAGCGTATTCAACGATGGTGCTGCAGCAATTTCTAAAAAAGGTGATTTCATGTTAATGACCCGTTGTCCTGAAATTAAATCAAAAGTATCAGGTTGCCAGTTATACATGGCTAAAAAACAAGGTTCAGGTTGGGCAGAACCCGTTAAATTACCTTTTAACCAGGATTCAGTTCAGTTCGGTCACCCTGCTTTATCAGCTGATGGTAAAACTGTTTATTTCGTATCACGTATGAAAGGCGGTTTTGGTGGTCTTGATATCTGGAAAACAATTTACGATGCAAAAGGTAACACCTGGAGCTTACCAATTAACTTAGGTCCGCAAATTAACGGTGCTCAGGATGAAATGTATCCTTACGTTTCTGACGATAGCAAAATATTATATTTTTCATCAAACTCTCATCCTGGAATGGGTGGTTTAGATTTATTTAAGGCTGAGATTGGCGCCGATGGTAAATTCACCAAAGCTCCTGAAAACTTAAAAGTACCTCTGAACTCAGGTGCTGATGATTTCGGTATCGTATTTGAAGGTAAAAAACAACGTGGTTATTTCTCTTCTAACCGTGAAGGCGGAAAAGGAAGCGATGATATTTGGTCGTTCTATTTACCACCATTGGTATTTAACTTGAAGGGTAAAGTTGTATCAAGCGGCGGAAGCAAAGGTATTGGAAAAGGTGAAACTGTTTCTAATGCAAAAGTTAAGATGCAGGGAAGCGATGGAACTATTAACGATGCTACAACTGGTGGTGACGG
>CAZRNW010000683.1:0-2094 GCA_964601535.1 uncultured Flavobacteriaceae bacterium | reverse complement strand
CGAAAACAGAAGAGTTTACTGCCAAGGAGATTAAACTCGCAAAATATGCGAAAGCCTTTGGTCATCCTGCGCGTATTGCCATACTGCAGCTATTATTAAAGAAGCAAAATTGTATTTGCGGTGATATTGTTGAAGAATTGCCTCTCTCGCAAAGTACGGTATCACAACATTTAAAAGAACTTAAAGAGGCAGGATTAATTAAAGGTGATATTGATGGTGTGAAAATTTGTTATTGTATTGATGAAAAAGAATGGAAAAACGCACAAAGTATTTTTAACGCGATGTTCGGAAGCTATAAAGTAAAAATGAAATGCTGCTAACATAAATATTAAATCAGAAATCATGAAACTCTCAGAAATAAAAAAACATTTAGGTGCAGCCAAGTCTGTTTCCTTTCAATTACCAAACGGCACAATGGTTCCTGAACATTTTCATGTAACCGAAGTGGGCCAGGTCGTAAAACATTTTATTGATTGCGGTGGAACCGTCCGGAACGAAAAGACCGTGAATTTTCAATTATGGGAAGCGAATGATTTCGATCACCGTTTGGCGCCCCAGAAACTGTTAAACATTATTGAACTAAGTGAAAAAAAACTTGGTATTGAAGATGCTGAAATTGAGGTGGAATACCAAAGCGAGACCATTGGAAAATATGGTTTAGAGTTTAACGACGGAAAATTTATGCTAACCGCAAAACAAACCAATTGCTTAGCAAGCGACAGCTGTGGCATTCCGCCCGAAAAACTAAAAGTAAAATTGTCTGACTTGCAAAACCAAAAGCAGGCGTGCCGCACACCGGGAACTAAATGTTGTTAATCTAAATTTGATAAAATGGAAACAGTAACAAGAAAAGAACATTGGGAAAATATTTACTGCACAAAGCAGGAAAATGAAGTCAGCTGGTTTCAGCAATATCCCAAAACCTCGATGGATTTTGTTGATTTATTTTCAGTCAGTAAAAATTCTAAAATAATTGATATTGGCGGAGGAGATAGTCATTTTGTAGATGCGCTTTTGGAAGCAGGATTTACAAATGTTACCGTTTTGGATATTTCGGCGAATGCAATTGAACGCGCGAAAAAGCGTTTGGGACAAAACGCAGGTAAAGTAAAATGGATTGTGTCGGACGTAACAGAATTTGTGCCGCAAGAGAAATATGATTTCTGGCACGACCGCGCTGCTTTTCATTTTCTGGTTAATGAAGAACAAGCCGACAAATATGTTGAAATAGCTAATAGAGGAATTACTGAGAACGGAATTTTAGTTTTGGGAACATTCTCGGTAAATGGCCCGAAAAAATGCAGCGGACTCGATATTAAACAATACTCAGAAGAAACGATGTCGGCCAAATTTGAAAAATATTTTAAGCGGGTTAAATGCATTACAGAAGATCATCAAACACCATTTAACACAACGCAGAATTTTTTATTCTGCAGCTTTAAAAAAATGTAAATGAAAAATATTTTGGTCTTATGTACAGGTAACAGCTGCCGGAGTCAAATCGCGCATGGCTACTTGCAAAAATTTGCAGGTGATAATGTAAAAGTTTATAGCGCAGGTGTTGAAACGCATGGCGTGAACCCAAAAGCTGTTGCAATTATGAAGGAAGATGGCATTGATATTTCGAATCACACTTCAAATAATGTGAACGAGTATTTAAATATTGATTTCGATTTTGTGATTACAGTTTGTGATAATGCTAAAGAGCGTTGTCCGTATTTCCCGACTAAAGCAAAAAAATTCCACTATAATTTCCCCGATCCTGCAAAAGCGAAAGGGACGGATGAAGATGTAATGAATGAATTCAGAAGCGTAAGAAAAATGATAAAAGAGTATTCAGAAAAATTCATAAAAGATAATTTAGCATGAAAAAGTATTTGGCCGAGTTTACCGGAACTTTTTTTCTTGTCTTAATAGGAACAGGAGCCATCGTGGTCGATCAGGAAAACGGAGGAGCAGTAACACATTTAGGTATTTCGGCTGCATTTGGTTTAGCGGTTTTAGGAATGATTATTTTGTTTGGTAAAATTTCAGGAGCGCACATTAATCCCGCCGTTACAATTGCATTAGCAATGAATAAATCGTTCGAATGGA
>CAZRNW010000682.1:1714-2095 GCA_964601535.1 uncultured Flavobacteriaceae bacterium | reverse complement strand
TCCTGAAGGAAAATCAAGGGCTTTTATAAATGATTCTCCGGTTGTACTTACTGTATTAAAACAATTAGGCGAAAAACTGGTTGATATACATTCCCAACACGAAACTTTAATGCTGAATCAAAGCTCATTTCAGTTTGATGTGATTGATTCAGTGGCAGGAACACAAAATTTGGTTTCCCAATATAAAAAACAATTTCAGCTTTATAATCAGAAGAAAAAAATACTGGCTGAATTAGAAGAACAGGAATTACAGGCCAAAAAAGATTTAGATTACTATCAGTTTTTATTTAATGAATTGGAAGAAATCACCATCCATCCGGGTGATTTGAAAAATCTGGAAGAAGAAAGTTCAACACTTGAAAATGCCGAGTTCATTAAATC
>CAZRNW010000682.1:677-1704 GCA_964601535.1 uncultured Flavobacteriaceae bacterium | reverse complement strand
CAATTTCCGATGGCGACGTGAATTTATTATCGGGTTTAGCTGCTATTAAGCAACAATTGAATTCTCTGGTGAAATTCGGCGATGCTTATAAAGTTTTAGGAGAAAGGGCGAATTCTCTCTACATCGAATTAAAAGAATTGGCCAATGATTTAGAAGACACGGAAAGCAAAGTGGTTTTTGATCCGAACAAACTGGAAGAAATAAATTCTAAACTCGATAAATTAAACCGCCTCTTTAAAAAACACAATGCAAAAAGCGAAGAAGAATTAATTTCAATAAAACAAAACATCGAAGAGAAATTGCAGAAATTCGGTTCTCTCGAGAATGAAATTGAAAAAGTAAAAAAGGAAATTACTGCCATACAAAAAGATGTTACTCATTTGGCAAACGATTTAAGTAAAAAACGAAAAGCAGGAATTCCGGGATTTGAGAAAGAAATAAAGAATATTCTATATAATTTATCAATGCCGAATGCTAATTTTAAAATTGAACTGGAAACCCTCACCGAATTTGGTAACAATGGTTTCGACAGTATTCAGTTTTTATTTTCTGCGAATAAGGGCGTCGATTTCAAACAACTACATAAAGTTGCTTCAGGCGGTGAATTATCACGCTTAATGCTAAGTATTAAATCCATCATGGCTACAAAAAAAGCACTGCCAACCATTATTTTTGATGAGATTGATACCGGTGTAAGCGGAGATGTAGCTGATAAAATCGGACATATTTTGTTACGCATGAGTGAGAAAATGCAGGTGATATCTATTACGCATTTGCCACAAATAGCAAGCAAAGGCAAATTTCATTTATTCGTTTATAAGAATGACGAAAAGTCAAAAACCATATCACACATTAAAGAATTAAATAAAGATGAACGTGTTGTTGAAATTGCGAAAATGTTGAGTACCGGGAACCCTACTCCATCGGCAATTAAGAATGCGAAGGATTTACTGAGTCAGAATTGAGGTTTCTAGGTTTCTAGGTTTCTAGGTTTCTAGGTTTCTAGGTTTCTAGGTTTCTAGGTTTC
>CAZRNW010000682.1:0-577 GCA_964601535.1 uncultured Flavobacteriaceae bacterium | reverse complement strand
TAGGTTAAAAAATTAATTTTATTAAACCAAACAACAAGAAATCAGAAACACAGAAACGATTCCTTCGCCTCTGTAAAAACCAAAATCTCATCTCATAATAAATAGTATATTTGTAAAACGAAAAAACAAACATTATGGCTTACAATTTATTAAAAGGAAAACGCGGAATTATTACAGGCGCATTAGACGAACATTCTATTGCCTGGAAAGTGGCGCAACGTTGTCACCAGGAAGGTGCAACATTTACTTTAACCAACGCACCAATAGCCATGCGTTTAGGTGAAATAAAAAAACTATCTGAAGAGACGGGCGCTAAAATTATTCCTGCCGACGCAACCAGCGTTGATGACATCACAAAATTATACACCGAAAGTATGGATGCTTTAGGGGGAAAAATTGACTTTGTTCTTCACTCAATAGGAATGAGCGTTAATATCCGTAAAAACATTCCTTACACTGAATTGAATTACGATTTTTACAATAAAGGAATTGATGTTTCGGCTTTATCCTTACATAAAATGGTGATATTAAAAATTCGCTGCGATAGTTTGGCCGCCATCTGGATCAACTGGATCGC
>CAZRNW010000681.1:0-2102 GCA_964601535.1 uncultured Flavobacteriaceae bacterium | reverse complement strand
ATATTATTATTGAGAATGTTCTTTTCATAGAGTCTGTCTAACCATGACCGCTAACGGTTTGCAGATTTAACTTGTGCGCTTGCGAAGCATCACCCGTCTAAACCCGCAAAAGGTTATTTAAAGATACTCAACAAAATTAGCGGCCGCAAATAATTTTCCGCCTTTGGCGGGCAACTATTCTTGCGCGCCGCAATGACCCTCCGTCCCCGCGCATAAGTTAAATGTGCTGTTAGCGGCTGTTTGTTTTTAGTTTGGTTAGCATTTCAGTTATTCCGTCAATGATTAGATTCGGTTCGTCAATCTGAATAAAATGTCCGCTGTTTGGTGTCCTGATAATTTTTAATTGTGGAGCATCTTTTTTCCAGTTCTCATAGTAGTTTAAACGAATTTCTATTTCCTGTTTGTCATAGGGATTTTCGGGATTTACTGAAGACGGAAGATAAACGCTTATTGGAATGTTGTTAGGTAGCTTTAGGTCTTTAACTATTTTTCCGTTGGTTGAGTACTTTGTTGAATCAAAATCAAAAACGCAAGCCGACTCATCGTTATGTCCTTTGGTCCTGCCAGGAACGTTTAAGAAAGTTTTAAAAAGTGCAGTCCATTTTATTTTCTCTTCCTGTGATCGTATTTTTAGTCCGTCAAGATATTCTCGTTCGTAACCGCCGTCAATGAATATTAAACCTGCGACTTTTTTTGGATACATATTTACGAAGCACCTTAAAACCCAGCCGCCAAGCGAATGTCCGACCAAAATATATGGTGGGTTTATTTTTTCTTTAACTAATAACTCATTTAATTCGTAAGCCATTGTGTCAACAGAGCGTTTGTTGTTTAAAGATTCTGACTGTCCAAGCCCAGCTCTGTCGTAAGCGAATATTTGTGTTTGTTCGCTTATGGTCTTATACACGTATCTATAATCATGCTGGTTTCGTCCTTTTCCTGTGACAAAAACAACAGTCGGGTCGCCTTTACCTTCAATAATAACAAATTGCTTTTTACCGCGAATAGAAGCATAATGTCCTTGATTTAAATAGAACAAAGTTCCGTCTTTTTGCCATTCGTAAATTGTGGAGTCTTTACCGTTTTCGTCGTAGTATGTCCAAATTCCTGTCGGCCTGTTATTCGTATAATTTCCGCTACTAATCTTCATTCCCTTTTCATTATACTCAAGGAATTTACCGTCTCTAACATCTGGATTTAGGGAAGCATATACTCCAACCATTTGTAGAACATTATTTATAAAATAATCTTTAGCAATATAATGTGTGCCGTCTTTTTTAGGAGGCAGTCTATAGGATTTTGCAATATTTCGTTTGGATATTGTGCCATTTTGGTCGTAGAATATTGTGTCCGACTGTCCAAGACAAAAAGTTATTGATATGGAAAATAATATTGATAATGAAATTGTCTTCATATAGTCTGATGTCTTTTTACAAATTGCCGCTAACGTTTTCCGGCTACACGTAGTTGGCGTTTTGGAACACTCAACTGTCTATACCGACAAAAGGTTATTTAAAGATACAAAACTTTTTATTACCTCAAATGCGCCAATTACGTGTAGGTGGTGTTATAGCGTCGTAGGGGCGCACCCAGCTTAGGCGACTGGTTACGTGTCTGCATACATTTTTTTTGTCTGCGTGATTGCAGGGGAGGAAAGCAGCTCTCCGAATGTCCTTTTAATACCGTCCCCTTTTTAAAATTTTTTTGCGTCGGCTTTTTACACACAGTTCGATACACACAGGCGGGTGGGAGATTTTGCAAGCTTTTGTGGCGCCAAATAAATTATCTGCCTTATTCTAAAAGCGACACAAGTGCTTGCAAAATGTGCGGTGGGTACGCACTGGTGAACGGGTTTAGGTCTACGGGTAACGGTGATCAAACACAGGTCTGTGCACCTAGGTCTATACGTTTAGGTCTATACACACAGTTGAACGGTTAGCGGTGATAAAATTACGCCAATTTAAACTAATTGGCGTAGTTATGGTTCTTAGCCCGCCGCAGGCGCTTCGTTATAAAGTCCAAGAGTTAGCGCATTTAACATTGGTGGTTTTTGATTTGTAAATGGAGTTGCAAAATAATACACTGGAGTTGCTCTTTGCTGC
>CAZRNW010000680.1:0-2105 GCA_964601535.1 uncultured Flavobacteriaceae bacterium | reverse complement strand
TATTGTACATCGTGGTGCAGGATGCATAAAAATTGTATTTGAGAAAGATGAAGTATTGGATAAATTAGTAAGGAATATTAAAGGTTCGCGCTGGAGCAAGACGCATAAGAGTTGGTATGTACCGGAACGTGAGAACATTGTTCCTGAATTGTATCAGAACTTTAAAGGGAATGCATTTTTGAATTATGGTGACTTAAATCCGTACGAAAAATTGCCGCGGCGCTTAAATGAAAATCCTTTGTGTAATCCTGTGATGATTATAAAGAATCTGCCTGAGAAAAAGGAATCATTTAAAAAAGCAAAAGAATTGTTAGACATATCACCTGAAGCAGCATTAAAGGTGAGGGAGTTTAAGCATTGGTTGCGTTCGAAACGATACAGTGAAAGTACAATTGGAACTTATGTTGATGGTATTAAGATTTTTTTACGGTATTATTCAGAGAAAAGTATTTGTGAAATTACCAATCAGGATTTAATTGAGTTCAATAACGATTATATACTTTATAATAAATTATCCTCTTCTTTTCAGAATCAGATTATAAATGCTGTCAAATTATTTTTCAGCACGGTTGAAGATAAAAAACTAAATCCTGAATTAATTCACCGTCCGAAACGGCAAAAATTATTGCCAAATGTTTTAAGTAAGGAAGAAGTGAAAGCCATGTTGAATGCTCATAACAACATCAAGCATAAAGTAATGCTGAGTTTAATATATAGTTGCGGCTTAAGGTGTGGTGAATTGTTGCGGTTAAAACCGGAGAATATTGACAGCAACAGGAAACTACTGATTATTAAACAGGGTAAAGGCCGTAAAGACAGGATTGCTCCTTTGAGTGAAAAAATAATTATGATGCTGCGTGATTATTATACCGCCTGTAAACCTGAAGTTTATTTATTTGAAGGGCAAACTAAGGGAGAGGCTTATGATATTAGCAGTTTGCAAAAAGTTTTAAAACAGAGCTTAGAAAAAGCGGGTATTGATAAACCTGTGACTTTGCATTGGCTCAGACACAGTTATGCAACCCATTTATTGGAGAATGGTACTGATTTAAGGTATATACAGGAGATTTTGGGGCATAGCCGCAGCACAACTACAGAAATATACACCCATGTAAGTACCAAAAATCTGCAAAAAATTGTCTCGCCTTTTGATTATTTATAAAAATTAACGGAATTTATTTTGAAGATGTTACCTAATTAGATAACTTTGTTATGGAGAAAGAAAATGAAATAAGGAATCTTGTTTTTTATGGAAATTATTTTTGGAAGTTTTATAATGTTCAAAATAAAAAAACACAGAAAAAAATCAGCTGGATATTTATTCTCATTAAAACTTTAAAGTTCATTCCCGGGCAATATTTTAAGCACATGGAGGGAACAAAAGGTATTTATGAAATAAGAGTACAGTCCGGTAATGATATATTCAGGATACTCTGTTGTTTCGACGAAGGAAATTTGATTGTTTTATTCAATGCTTTTCAGAAGAAAACAGAAAAAACGCCCAAAAATGAAATAGAATTAGCTGAACGATTAAGAAATGAGTATTATGAAAGCAAAAAAAAATAAATTAATCTCTCTCGATGAGCACCTTGATCAACAATATGGTAAACGAGGAACAAAAAAGAGAGAGCGATTTGAAATGGAATACGAAGCCTTTAAGCTTGGTGTTATAATTCAGCAAATGCGTGAAGAAAAGCATTTAACTCAAGGGCAGTTAGCTGCTAAATGCGGTACCACAAAATCTTATATTTCGCGTATCGAAAATGATGCAAGTGATATCCGGCTCTCCACCTTAATGCGAATTTTGTATGAAGGACTCGGAGCCAGAATTAATTTTCAGATTATTACCTAATTTACTATCTTAGCTATACCAATAAATCAAAGCGATAATGAATAAGCTTAACATATCACTAATTGTTAAAAATCTACGGTGCATCGTAGATTTGCATTCAGAAAAAGCGGAGATTTATGAAACAGATAATATTACCAAAAGTCGGACAATCTCGCTATTTTGACAAGATTTGCCTACTTTTAGTCGGACTATATGGTAGTTAGCGGTCATGGTTAGACAGACTCTATGAAAAGAACATTCTCAATAATAATAT
>CAZRNW010000679.1:0-2111 GCA_964601535.1 uncultured Flavobacteriaceae bacterium | reverse complement strand
GACATCTCAATCTTGTTCTCATTCACAAACGAACGCAGATTTTGCGCAAAGCGTTCGTATTCACTTTGAACAGCGTCGTTACGTATCATGAAGTTAAAGTGATTGTCGAATCTGAATTTTCCGGCGTACTCGTTTACATAACGCTGGAATGCTCCGTACTCTTCATTAAAGTGGGAATCATTCTTTAACAACTGCGTACACACATCCATTATATTATGATTGGTGCGTTTTGGTTCAGCGCGCTCAATAATGTCGGCGTACTTGTGGTACACAGGTGTTTCGCGGAAGTTATTGCTGTAAAAATTAATACCGTTATTAAATTCAATTAACTCTTCATCGAAGGCGCGTTTTTGTTTATTTAACTCCATCCGCTTGATATTGAATTTGCGTGTGGATTCTTCCATCTGCGCAGCCATGTCGTTGGATGTTTTTACGAACTCTTCTTTTTTCTGAATCAAATCCGGCAATTTATCGAAGGTCTCCCGCTTATCTTTCAAATAATCGTTCACCACCTGCTGGTATTGCTCAATTTCTTTTAAAGCCTCCTGAATTTCCTTAATTCGGTTTTCAATCTGCTTAATCTGTTTGCTGTCGACACCCTTTGCTTTGAAATTGGTTTCTTTTTCTTTGGATAATTGCTCTTCTTTATCTTCGAATTCTTTTACCTGGTTCTTTTTCTCAACTTCCAATTCAGAAATTTCAGTTTCCTGTCTCTCTTTTAATTCTGCAATCCTTTCCTCATTATAAACACGTAAGCGTTCTAACTGGACATTAAAATCTGTAAGAACTGTATTTTTCTTTTTGTTTAAAACAGAAAGTTCTTCTTCAATTAAATTTAATTTGGCACGGTTACCGCTTAATGAGCTTTCGATTTCTGTGCCGGCTCTTTGTTTCCATTCGTCCAGTTCTTCGGTTAATTTCTGTTCGCGCTTATCGGCTAATTCTAATGAATAAGATAATACTTTTACGTCTTCTTTTAATTCCCCCAATTGCTTACCAAAACGGTCCGCCGCCAGCATTTTCTCTTCACCATTCGAAATCTGAAATTGATTTAATGAATCTTCAAGGTCACGGATTTGCGCTAAACGCTCGTTCTTTTCATGCTGGTATTCTTCAATACTCTTAGATACCACTTCAACCTGACCCAATTCTAGATGAATACCGTATAAAGTTTTAGCAGATTCTTCTTTAAACTCAGGTGTTAAATCGGTACGGAACAATAATTTTTCATTCACCACTTTACCAATAGTGGTGTGCCAGTCTTTTACATTTTTCTCCAGATAACCGTAAAACGCATCGTGCTGCACATTTAATTTATCTTCAATCTCTTTAATTTCAGCTTTAATCTTAATAATCTCACCGTTGATTTTATTAACCTGATTATTTAATGAGGTCTTTAATTTCAATTCCAGTTGTTCCCACTCTCGCTGATATGTGGCAATCATGTTTTGTTTAATCGCGCGCTCACTTTTGTTTTTGTAGTTTACGGCGCGCAATTCAGCTAATTCGGTCTCGAGTCCTTTTATTTCAGTCTCATAGAAACGTGTGTTACGGATAACTTTCTCTTCCGATTTTAATTCATTGAACTCAATTTGCTTAGCTGTTGATTCAGCGTTCACTTCATCCAATGTTTCTTCACGCTTATTTTTTAATTCGGTATCTTTTTTGTTGTACTCGTTCTTTTGTAATAACTGTAATTCGTTGTAATGGTTAATGACTTCACCGGTTTTCGAATTAATTTTATTAATATAAGCTGTTTTATCATTACGTAACTGCTCGATTAAAGATGAATACTTTTGTTCGATGCTCGAAACGTTTGAGGTTAAGGATTCATACTCCCGGCGGGCAATGTTTAAATCAACTTGCAATTTTTCACGCTCGGCATTTTTTCCTACTGCTTCTTCAATGTTTTTTTCTTTGTACTCTTTTAATTTTTTATTGGCATCGCGGATGGTGCGGTCGTAATACCCGATTTCCTCACGGATATTCTTTTGCTTTTCTTCGAGATTGGTTTTGAATTCTTCGTGAGCTTCAATAATCTTATCAAGCTCTTCTTCCTTTTGTTTCGCGGCTTCACGGATAGATTCATTTTGTGTTTCAGCAAAACGCAG
>CAZRNW010000678.1:0-2126 GCA_964601535.1 uncultured Flavobacteriaceae bacterium | reverse complement strand
ATTAATATTTATAACGTTAAAGATAAGGCTGTAAAGCTTGACCAGTTTGGCAAGAAGACCGGTGCAGTTGAAGGCAGTTTCGTGTTCGACTTAACTGCTAACACCATTAAGTTTGTGAACCCAAAACGTAAAGTATGGGGTGAGCACAAAAGTGATACGCCTCCGATTTTAAAAGGTGTTTGCGAATCCACCAAAACTAAAAATACAAAAACTGTACAAGGTGTAAAATGCAGCGAGTATGTTGTAAAAAACACGGAAGAAAATACCGTTATCAGTTACTGGGTAGCAGGCGGGAAGTATGAATTTTTTGTGCCGCTGGTAAAACTTTGGAACCGCAAGGATAAACAAAGCATTTACTTTAATAACATTAAGGATTTACCGGAAGGTGCTATGCCAATGTTATCAGAAGAAAAGCAACTCAGCGATGGTAAATTGGTAACCCGTTTAGAAGTAACAAGAATTACAAAAGGCGGAATCGACGAAGCTAAACTAGCAGTGCCTGCAGATTACAAAAAATTCGAGCAATAATATTTTGAACCGCGCTTCGCGCATAGTTATTTTAATAGTGCTGGCCGTTTATTCAACGGCCGGTTCTGTTATGGGCCAGTGCGCTATGTGTAAACAAGCGGCATCGAGCAGTATGGATAATGATCCTACTTCCATGGCAAAAAACCTGAACACCGGAATTTTGTACCTGATGGCAGTACCCTATATTTTAATTGCATTTATTTTCCGCAAGCAGATTGTTGCCCTTTGGAAGAGCTGGCGCGGCAAACCTGTAAAAGAAGAAATTATTTAGTTACGGTTTCGAAACCGCTTTTCTTCCAGCCTTCAATTCCTTTTTCGAGATTAACAACGTGTGAGAAGCCTTGTTTTTCCATTAATTCTGCGCAATCGCCGCTGCGGCCACCGCCGGCGCAATAGATAAGGTAAGTTTTCTTTTTATCGAGTTTTGCAATTTTTTCTTCAGCATCTTTCGCTAAAAAATCAATTTGCATGGCGCCTTTTATCAGGCCTTTGTTTTTTAATTCATCATCGGTACGCAAATCAATTAACACGCCTTTTTTCTCATCAATATATTTTTTAAAAGTAGCGGCATCTACGTTTTCAACTTTCGTTTTGTTTTGCGAAAAAGCAGATGTACTTAAAACGATAAGAAATAATGCGAATAATTTTTTCATGAGTTTTTTTACAAATTTAGTTATTTCTTTTCAAGAGTGCCATATAAAACCCATCGAAACCTTCGCTCGGGTAAATTGTTTTATCTTTTATTAACTCAAAATTTCCATTTTGTTCTTCGATAAATTTAGCGACTTGCATTTCGTTTTCAGAAGACAGAATGCTGCAAGTAGAATAAACCATAAATCCGCCGGGCTTGAGCATGATGGAATAACTTTTTAAAATGGTGTATTGCAGCTGTTTTGTTTTTTCAATCACCTCTTTACTTAGTTTCCATTTGGCATCCGGATTCCGTTTAATAACACCTGTGCCACTACAAGGCACATCTAATAATAAACGGTCGGCATAATTTCTTAGTTGTTCAATTGTTTTATCTGCTACTATTAGTTGCGCCTCAATATTATTTGCACCGGCCCGTTTCGCGCGTTTACGCAGGTTGTCTAATTTCCAGTCTTCAACATCCAATGCAATTATTTTTCCCTTATTTTGCATGAGTGCCGAAAGGTGTAAGGTTTTTCCGCCACCGCCCGCGCAGGCATCAATTACTTTTTGTCCGGACGAAACATTTAAAAACGGCGCTATTAATTGTGAGCCGGCATCCTGCACTTCAAACAATCCATCCTGAAATAATGTGGAACTAAAAATATTCTGACGCTTGCGTAATTGTAAAGCGTTTTCATAAGTATTCAGAACATCAACTTCAATCTCTGCTTCTTTAAATTTTTTAATGAGTTCTGTTTTATTTATTTTTAAAGTATTTACTCTTAATACAACGCCTGCCTGTTCATTTAATGCTTGTGCTTCTTTTAACCATTTTTCTTTTCCTAATTCTTTTTCGCAAATATCCCAAAGTTCATCGGGATAAGAATGTAAAATGGCCGGCGAATTAATTTGTTTCTTTTTTATCTCGAAAGGTTTGGTGCTGATGGTTTGAAAATCGGGCCAGT
>CAZRNW010000677.1:0-2137 GCA_964601535.1 uncultured Flavobacteriaceae bacterium | reverse complement strand
AATAACTTCTTTCAAATCGTATTGCGGAGGTTTGGTTGCGCCTGAGAGTAATGATAATCCCTGGGGCTATAAATTCAGCTGGAATCCCCGTAATGTTGTTTTGGCGGGACAAGGCACAGCGCAATATTTAGAAGGCGGGGAGATAAAATATATTCCCTACAACAAATTATTCTCACAAATTGAAATCATTGAAGTAGAAGGCTACGGAAAATTCGATGCTTATGCCAACCGCGACAGTATTGGTTATAAGGAGCCATATGGTTTAAATAATATAAAAACATTGCTTCGTGGGACATTAAGACAAGTTGGTTATTGTAAAGCATGGAATGTATTTGTGAAATTGGGATTGACTGATGATACTCATAAAATTAAAGACGCGGATAAATTAACTTATACGCAACTTATTGATTCACGTTTGCCAAAAGGTGAGGGGACGACGCTTGAAAAATTAAAGACATTCATGCATGGTGATTGGGATGCGGATGTTTTGAAAAAATTAAATTATTTAGAATTATTCGATAACAGGAAAATAAAATTAGCAGAAGGTTCTCCTGCAGAATTATTGCAAAATTTATTGGAAGAGAAATGGAAATTGCAGCATGGCGATAAAGACATGATCGTGATGCAACATCTGTTTGAATATACTTTAAATGGTAAAGCACATAAACTTACATCTTCCTTAGTTGTAATTGGGGATGATGAAGAACATACGGCGATGGCAAAAACAGTTGGATTGCCTTTGGCAATTACAGTGAAGAATTTTCTTACAGATAAGTTTAAATTAAGCGGCGTTCAGATTCCAACTGTCAAAGAAATTTATGAGCCGCTTTTAACAGAGTTGGAAGAATTGGGAATTATTTTTAAGGAAAGTCAATAACAAAAGCCTCTTTCAAGAGGCTTTTGTCTTTTGTTTATTCTATTATCAGTTTCGAATAAGAATCATTTCCGAATTCATCGTGATATCTGATGAAATAAAGGCCGGAAGGATAAGCGCTGACATCAATTTTAGTAATTTCACCCTGACTAAGTTCTTGTGATGGCCTTAGTTCTTTTCCAAGAATATCATAAAGGGCAAAACCAACTTTCATAAAATTATTGTTTTGTAAAGTGACGTTATTGCTTGCCGGATTTGGGAAAACAGACATATGCTCAACAACATAATTTTCTTTTATGCCGACTCCGCCGGCAAGTTCTATTAAACTTCCATAAGGACTTCCTGATGGGCTTGAATCATAAGAAAAAATGGAATAAACAGGGTTGGTGGAATAGTAATTATAATAAGGCGTGCCAAACATATTTGTGATGCGTGCTACGTTATTATAAGTTTTACCATTAATGATAAGTGTTCCGTAAGCATCATAAGTAACAGTAAAGCTACTTGGCGAGCAGGAAATGCATTGGTAAGTATCTGAGTAAGAATTTCCGTAATTGAATGGGAAAACTAAGTGGCGCTTCGGGTCAGGTGTATAAGTTGAACCGCCTGTTGCCTGAATAGCATCCCCTAATTGATCTTTATAAGTTGGCTGCACATTATCATAGGCATAAACCGTACCTGTTGGTAAGGCTATTTTAGCAGCAGTTGTGGCAGCAGTGAATGAAGATGCAAAAGGAGTTGAAGAAGGAAGAACAATTGAAGCAGTTCCGGCAGCAGTAAATGAAAGGGAAGAAAAATTCCATGTTACGCCTGCGCCTGAAGCACCGGGTGAAGTTGGTTTAGGGGCTATAAGTACTGTAGCTGTAATACCTGCTGTTGGACTAGGCATGTTTGTGTATTGTATCACAGGCTGTGCCGAGCAAAATAAAACAGTTAATAAAGAGAATAAAGTAAATGTTTTTTTCATATTTTTTAGTTTTAGAAAGCAAAAGTAAAAAATAGGATAAAAAGAAAAAAAAATTAGGTCGATTTTTTTGAAGCTTTTGACTTAAGAAAAGTAATGATAATCGGAAGTACTGAAGCTCCGATAATACCCAAACAAACCAAATCAATATGTTTGCGGATAAATTCAACTTCACCTAATAAATAACCGGCCGTTAATAAACTTCCAATCCATAATGCTCCTCCTAAAATATCGAACAGTAAATATTTTTTGTAACTCATTTCGCTAACCCCTGCTGCAAAAGGAGCAAAGGTCCGTAC
>CAZRNW010000676.1:0-2141 GCA_964601535.1 uncultured Flavobacteriaceae bacterium | reverse complement strand
CAACAATATCTACATCAAAATTAGTATCGAGTAATTGCACAATTTGTTCTGGTAAATCTTCTGTAGTACAATCACAATCGATTGGCATCCTTGCAGTTGTGGAACCATAGTCTACCCAATCATAAACTGTTCCTTCTCCGTGGCAATACTTACAATCCTCTTTTGCTGTAAGTTGTATTGTAATCTTTGTTTTTGCCATTATTGATTCCTTTCATTTTCACATACCATAATATAAAGTATGCCATCATTAGAATCAAAATTTTTCTTAGAGTGGTCCTGTCGGGACTCGAACCCGAAACCCTCAGCTTAGAAGGCTGATGCTCTATCCGATTGAGCTACAGAACCCTTGTTCTCCAGGAAGGACTCGAACCTTCATTCGCGGCTCCAAAGGCCGATGTCCTGCCATTAGACGACCGGAGAGTTTAATCTACACTTCTCAAAGACCAAAGAATTGTTATCTAACATAAACAAAGGCTACTGTATCATAAATATCTGGATGAGCCATCCAAAATGCCCAAAGCCATTCAAACTGTTCTTTGGTATCTTCATCATTCTCAGTATTTTCTATTTCACCCAAGACATTATACTTATTAAAAGTAAAAATAATGTCTGAGTCAGAAAATATTGAATTTACTAATACCTTTGCTTCTTCATCTGTTTTATATGAATTTGCTTTGATAAAAGCATAAAAGTCATCTTGGTCTACGAACTGTATCTTACCAATATGAACAGATTGAGGAGGATTATACTTAAGCTTAATCACGGGTTATTCACCTTAAAGTAAGTGTCTTCGATAAATCGTTCTGCAATACTATTCGTTCCATACTATACCTCGTTTAAAAACCGGGGGTGGCCTACCCCCTTTACTTCTCGCTCAGCTAATGCCGGTGGCCAGCCCTTGGTCGCGAGTAAGTTATTGTGCGCTGGGGAAGGGAATCGAACCCCCAACCTACTGATTACAAATCAGTTGCTCTGCCAGTTGAGCTACCCCAGCTTAGATAAAATTCCTAGTATCAAACCTACAATAAAAATTACAAGTCCAGAAAAATCTCTTTTATATTTTATCTTATTGGCCTCTTCAACTGAAAGGATTCTTACTTGTCGTTTTTCTGCAATAAAATCATCCATAAGATACTCTCTTTTCTTATAACTTGAATAATTAGGAATTACAATCAATAAAACGATAACTACAATTCCAATACCTATAAGTACAAACATAAATCCTCCATTTAGCTTGTAGCACCGATGGGAGTTGAACCCACACGACCTTACGGTCAACTTTGTGGCGCTAAAGGGATTCGAACCCTTACGACCGCTTGGTCAAAGGTTTTTAAGACCTTTGTGTCTGCCATTCCACCATAGCGCCTTAATTTCTTCTATTACCAAATTAGTGTATATTAATATAATATTATCCACTGTCAGATGCAAACATTCAATCTTTAGAATTTAAAATAAAATAGCCGTGTTTCCACGGCTATTCTGAATCAATGTCTAACCAATTTAGGGATTAGATTGATTTATCCGATAACCCACCTGTTAATTAGTTATTGGTTAATCTAGCATTACTTGCACACATTATAATATAATCAATTTATTGTGTGGAGACAAACTATTCTCCGTGCAGATGCCTCAATGGTGTTTCAGTAGGAAACGATGTATCAATATCTAAATTCTCACTAATTGAGTCTACATAAAACCCCGGTTCGTTAAATTGTTCTGGATCTTCTGTATCTTCCATAATAACAACATATTCTGAGCCTGTAGCATCATCTGTTGACTCTGGATGCTGACTATATAACACTATCTTCATAGTCCACCCTTTCTCTTTTTATATCTATCATCTCTAGATAATATAAAATCTATAACTTCTTTAAATGCTTCTGCTTTATAACTTTGGCATAAATTGCCAGAATTTCTACTAATTTTTGCGTGTTTTCTTAGATATCTTAAAATTGCGTATCTTTCAGTTCGTGCTCCTTTGTGCAACAGAGATTCTGTAGGCATCTATCCTCCTATCTTTAGAATTATGTTTCCGTAAATTATGAGTCCTCAACAAGTGCTTAAAAATGCAGCCACCATGCTTAGAATGGTTATATAGATGATGAATCTGAGTTTAGCCATATTCTTAATTCTTTCTATTA
>CAZRNW010000675.1:0-2143 GCA_964601535.1 uncultured Flavobacteriaceae bacterium | reverse complement strand
GTATAAAGCAATATTACCGGGAGAAAAACCCAATAAGATTTTTAAACTCTTTTTTAATTGAGCATCCGATTTGTTTTTTGAAAAACCTGGTAAGAATTTTAGCAAGCGTATATTATTGCTTAAACTTTCTCAAAACAACTGCAGCATTATGTCCGCCAAAACCAAACGTATTGGTAATCGCAGCATTCACTGTGCGTTTTTGCATTTTGTTTAAGGTTAAATTGAATCTTGGGTCAATTTCCGGATCAACAGTTGTGTGGTTGATGGTTGGCGGAATGGTATCATTCTTCACTGCTAAAACAGTTGCAATTGCTTCAATGGCACCCGCTGCACCTAATAAGTGACCGGTCATACTTTTTGTAGAACTGATATTCATTTTAAAAGCATGCTCACCAAATACATTGGCGATTGCTTTTAATTCTGCACCATCACCTAAAGGAGTACTGGTACCATGCGTATTGATGTAATTAATTTCTTCAGGAGATATTCCTGCATCTTTTAAGGCGCGTTGCATTACTAATGTTGCACCTAATCCATCAGGATGCGGAGCTGTGATATGATAAGCGTCGCCACTCATGCCGCCACCAATGACTTCGGCGTAAATTTTAGCGCCGCGTTTTAAAGCATGCTCTAATTCTTCTAATATTAAAGCGCCACCGCCTTCGCCTAAAACAAAACCATCACGGGTTGCGTCGTAAGGACGGGAAGCAGTTTCAGGAGATTCGTTGCGTAAACTCATAGCCTGGCAGGCATTAAAACCTCCCATACCGCTTTCGTTAATTGCAGCTTCAGAACCACCGGTAACAATTGCGTTTGCTTTTCCTAATCGGATGTAATTGAAGGCATCAATTAATGCGTTAGTTGAAGAAGCACATGCTGCAACAGTTGTGAAGTTCGGTCCGCGTAAACCAAAACGGATAGAAATGTGTCCTGAACAAATATCAGCGATCATTTTCGGAATAAAGAAAGGATTGAAACGGGGCGTACCATCACCTTTCGCGAAAGCAAAAGTTTCGGTTTGAAATGTATCTAAGCCTCCGATACCGGAACCCCAGATAACACCAATCTCGTTTTTATCGATTCCTTCTTTGTCAATACCTGAATCGGCCATTGCCTGAACAGAAGCTGCGATGCCGTAATGCGTAAAAGCATCTACGCGCCGTGCTTCTTTTTTATCGAAATAATCTTCAGGATTAAACCCTTTTACTTCGCAAGCGAAACGGGTTTTAAATTTGGATGCATCAAAGCGCGTAATAATAGCGGCTCCGCTTACACCGTTAACCAAATTGGTCCAATAATCATTAATATTATTGCCCAAAGGTGTAACGGCACCCAGTCCGGTTACCACTACGCGTTTTAATTGCATAAAAATAAGTTAGATTTAACTACTTAGCGTTAGTTTCAATATAAGCAATAGCATCACCAACTGTAGAGATTTTCTCAGCTTGCTCATCAGGTATTGCAATATTGAATTCTTTTTCGAATTCCATAATTAATTCAACTGTATCTAATGAATCAGCCCCTAAATCGTTAGTAAAGCTTGCAGTTGAGGTTACTTCTTTTTCATCAACACCTAGTTTGTCAACGATAATAGATTTTACTTTGTTTGCTATGTCAGACATTTTTTAAAAATTAAAAATTCGGCACAAAGATAAAGCTACTACCCTAAAAACAAAATTATTAGGGCGATTTTAAAGAACAGGCTTTTAACAATTTGATAATCATACTTTAATATTGATTGAAGCCCCCTTAAATTGAGCTCAAAAAGAAACCCCGTTTTGCGGGGCCGAATACTGTTTTATGAGCTCTTTTTCACCACTTTATGGCGGTGACGATGACGATGGTGGTGAGCACTTGTTGAGCTTCCTCTTGCCGCATCCTCAGCAGCCTCTTTAGCAGCTTGTCTTTTTTGTACCTGATTCATTATAATATATAAACCCAAACCGCCTCCGATCAAACCCAACATAATCCAAATACCTTCAAAACTGTTAAATTCCTTACTAATCGCATTTTTAGCCTTGTCAGCAAAACCGGCTCTGCTTGCTAATGAACTGAATAGCAGTATGTTAAAAACAATAAGTGTTTTTATTCTTAATCCGTATTTTCCTATAAAGTTCATTCTTTTTAATTGGCGTAAAATAAA
>CAZRNW010000674.1:0-2145 GCA_964601535.1 uncultured Flavobacteriaceae bacterium | reverse complement strand
CGGTAAATCAAAACTTTTTAAACGTTAAGCCTCTAGCGCTTTTTCTTTTACCTAAAATAACTTGTTTTATATTACTACGATCTATATTTAGAATCCTAGAAGCTTCCGTAATTGAAGTAAAAACTTTATTCATTTCTATACATAAAACTCTTTTTGGGTGACTACTAACAAGGTTTTTTATAACTGAATGTGAATAATTCTCATTATTGGTAACCCATTCTAAATTTTCGACATTGTTATTTAGCTTATTTCCATCTTTATGATTTACTTGTGGTTTATTTTCTGGATTAGGGATAAATGCTTCCGAAACCAATCTGTGTACACTAAAAGCTTTGGCGACTTTATTTTTATATAATTCAATTCGGAGATAACCGTGATTATTGGTTATTGGCTTTAAAATTCTAATTTTCCCTAGTTTAAAAGATTTAATTCTTCCGGTATTATCTATTTGATAATCAGAAAATCCTTTAATGTATTTCCAGATGGTCTTCCTCATTTGGTGCCGCCTCGGTTAAAATCATTTCCTCGCTTGGCCGATAGCCCATCCCGCAAAAACCGTCGCCGCTATTCCTAACGCAAAATACCCAAATCGTTCCCAACCAGTAACCGTTCTCTCATCATACAACGATTTTGCAAGTTTATCGTTTTGTTCTAAAAGAAGATTGATTTTATTCTGTTGTATTGTTTCGTTTGATTTGTACAGATCTAGGGACTTTTCCAACGATGTGTTTAGTTTAGTATATGTATCCAAATCTATTAACTTATCCCTCGTTTCTTTAGCTTTCCCCGGACTAAAGACCCATGAATCTTGAGCAAGTACATGACCCCTTTGTGCATAAAACGGATCGTCTGCATTTACATTTGTTTGAACCAATATAAAAATTAAACAAATTAATTTTTTAAACATTTGATTCCTTAAATTTTTTATCTTTATTAGCTTTTTTTAAATTTTCTTCTGCCCACAATGGTTGAAGATTTGTGTAATGCATTAATTTTTTAACATCATTAATATCTTTGGAAATACATAATGGTAAAATATGGTCTATGTGCCATTTTCCATAATTTTCCCAAGTCATTCCCTTTTTAAATTGGTGTTTTATATGGGTTTTAAATGTTTCTAGATCGCACCCTAGCATAGTAATTAAAGTGTTCGTTTTATTAAGGTTTTTGACTTTTAAAAAGGACCAGATACGACTTCTTAAATTCCCGGTTAATTTAAATAATGAATCGTTTTTTCTTCTATTTCTAAAATAGGCATTGATCCTATCCTTACGCTTGAAACGAAGTAGTTTAATTCGTTTTTTATTCTTTTTATAATAATCTTTATATCTATGACTATTTCTTCTAGCCCATTCCCTAGAACTTTTTCTACGGGACTCCTTATTTGCTATAGACCAATTTTTGGTATATGCAAGTATTTTTTTCTTATTTTTTCGATAGTATAAAGAAGAGTAGTGTTTTTGACATAGTTTTAATGTTAAATATTTAATTTTATGTTTACATTTTTCTTTTGAACATCTCATACATTAAGTTGTTTAATTTTATTAAGTAATTTTTGTACTAGCGTTGTTTTTTGTTCCTGTCTAACCTTTTCTATCAGGCTTTGTAAAACTTGTTGCGCTGCGTCATATTCTTTAATTCCGATATGTTCTTGATTAAAGGAACGTTCCACAAGAAATGCTTCTTTCTTTAGAATCTCAAGAATCCAATTGTATTTATTAGAAATCATCCGGCTTTACTGGCTCATTTTTCTTGCTGTTTGCGTCATTTTGTAAATCGCTTCTTTTTTCATCTTCAGCATCTAAAAGACCGTCGTTTTTAGCTTTATTCTTGTCTTGTTCGTTAAGCTTAGATTTAACTTCGTTGTTTTGAAGAATATCTTCCGCAGAGCGCTTTTTAACGAAAAAAAAAACAAATTCGATTCAACAACACAGCTTTGTGTGTACCTGGAAAGGATATACTCACCCTTTGACCCCGGAACATGGCGTCAGGGACCCACGAATCGCGCCCATAAGTACTCATCCTTCCTTGTCTCCTTTCGTTTCGAGAATGATGACGTAGCATTCTCCGCGAAAAGGTAGCGGGTGATGTCATCGAAAAGCATGAAGAAATGTTTCTATGAAGGGGCACGCTCGAATGGTTAAG
>CAZRNW010000673.1:0-2154 GCA_964601535.1 uncultured Flavobacteriaceae bacterium | reverse complement strand
AAGTACAATGTTTTTTAGTAAAATCCACATACTTTTTTTGAGCATGTTTCTCTTGATTTTTTGTAGTTCGTTTTATAAAAATGATTACAAAGAAGAAAAATTCCTCTATAACGATACTTTAAAGTCGTTTTCTGAAAATTATTTCCCAAAATATTCTAAAAAAGAACAAATAATAAAACATACTGCTTTTACTCTTTGTTATAGCGAGCCTCACGAGCAGCCTAAGTGGGTGGCATACAAACTAACGGCCGATATGTGTAATAATAATGGGGAAGAACGCACAAATAATTTTAGAGAAGACCTTTCTGTAAAAACAAAATCCGCAATTCCAGCAGATTATAAAAAATCAGGTTACGATAGAGGCCATTTATGCCCAGCGGGAGATATGGGTTGGAGCGAATTAACAATGAGCGAATCTTTTTATATGAGTAATATGAGTCCGCAAACGCCATCATTTAATCGTGGTATTTGGAAATATTTAGAAACAGATGTTAGGGAATGGGCGAAACAAAACGAGGAATTGTATGTTATAACAGCAGGGGTTTTAATTGATAGTTTACAAACAATAGGTATTGAGAATAAAGTTGCTATCCCAAAATATTTTTATAAGGTGATATTAGACTATCATTTGCCTGAATACAAAGCAATTGCTTTTGTAATGCCAAATGAAGGTAGCAAAAAATCGGTATTTGATTATGCGGTAACTGTTGATTCAGTGGAAAGATTAACTGGTATAAATTTTTTTCATGCCTTGCCCGATTCGATAGAAAATTATTTAGAATCGCATATTGACATTCAACTTTGGAAAATCAATAAATAAAATTGAAACCATCAGAACACATACAACAACTACTTAAGACAGTTCCTGAAAACCCAGGAGTGTACCAGTATTATGATGTTGAAGGGAAAATAATTTATGTAGGTAAGGCAAAGAATTTAAAAAAGAGAGTGAGTTCTTATTTTAATAAAGACCAATTTGAAAATGGGAAAACGAAAGTATTAGTAAAAAAAATAACAGATATAAAATTTATAATTGTTGAAACAGAGCTGGATGCACTACTGCTTGAAAATAATTTAATTAAAAAGTATCAGCCGCGTTATAATGTAATGCTAAAGGATGATAAAACATACCCTTGGATTTGCATTAAAAACGAGCGCTTCCCTAGAGTTTATTCAACCCGAACAATGATAAAAGATGGTTCGCTTTATTTTGGACCTTATGCATCTGTAAGGGTAATGAATACAGTTTTGGATTTAGTAAAACAGTTGTATCCTTTGCGCTATTGCAACTTAAATTTAACCGATGAAAACATTAAAGCAGATAAATTTAAAGTTTGTTTAGAGTACCATCTCGGTAATTGCAAGGCACCGTGTGTTGGAAAGCAAACAGAAGAAGAGTACAATCAAACAATATCAGATATTAAAAATATTATAAAAGGGAATATAAATTCGGTTTCTAAATATTTAAAAGAATTATTACAAGTTCACATTGAAAAGCTTGAATTTGAAAAAGCACAAATAATAAAGACCAAAATTGATTTGCTTGAAAAATTTCAAAGTAAATCTACTGTTGTAAATCCTTCAATTGATAATGTTGATGTTTTTTCAATTGTTACAGATGAAAAATCTGGCTATGTTAATTTTTTCAAAATTATCAACGGCTCAATAATTCAATCGCACACATTAGAATTAAAAAAGAAATTAGAAGAAAGCCCAGAGGAGCTATTAACACTTGCAATTGCTGAGTTGCGTTTACGTTTTGATAGCGATTCGAAAGAAATAATTGTTCCTTTTGAAATTGAAACTGAATTTCCAAATGTTGAATTTATTGTACCTCAGCGTGGAGATAAAAAACATTTATTGGAATTGTCTGAGCGGAATGCAGAATACTATAGAAGAGAAAAAATTAAACAAGAAAATTTAGTTGATCCCGAAAGGCATGTGAATCGAATTTTAGAACAAATGAAAAAAGATTTACGATTAACAGATTTGCCTAAACATATTGAATGTTTTGATAATTCCAATTTTCAAGGAGATTACGCAGTTGCAGCTATGACCGTTTTTAAAAATGCAAAGCCAAGTAAAAAAGACTATCGCCATTTTAATATTAAAACTGTGGAAGGTCCCGATGACTTTGCATCAATGGAAGAAGTG
>CAZRNW010000672.1:0-2160 GCA_964601535.1 uncultured Flavobacteriaceae bacterium | reverse complement strand
TTAATTCATCCGGAAAAGAAATAAAATTAAAATTCTGACACAAATACAAACACACATCATAAGAAAATTTTGAAAGTGAGTGTGCTAAAGATGAAATGGCGATGGCTGTAACTTTTTCTGATTTCCCTCTTGTCATTTGGGCATAAACTGCACTTTTGTTTAAAGTGGCAAATCCCATTTCTTTCGTTGTGAATTCCTTATCAATATTGAACGAGGAGCCATATCCCGCACCACTTCCTAAAGGATTTTTATCACATATTTTATATGCTGCATCCAATAATTCCAAATCGTCTTCAATACTCTCTGAATATGCACTTAACCACATTCCAAATGAAGAGGGCATTGCAATTTGAAAATGAGTATAGCCGGGTAATAGATGGTCTTTATATTTTAGACTTAGTTCATTGAAAACAGACTGAAGCTCCAAACTTTTTACTTTGATAAGGCTTAATTCATATTTCAGGTATAATTTAATAGCTGTTAATACTTGGTCATTTCTCGACCTAGCTGTATGAATCTTTTTCCCTGTCTCGCCATATTTTTTTGTGAGATAAAATTCAATTTGAGAGTGGATGTCTTCTACGCCATCTTCAATTTTAAATTTGCCTTCTTTTAAAAGTTGTTCAATTTCGTTTAGTCCTTCCAGTAGTTGTTCCAATTCAGCTTCGCTAATTAAATTCACTTTGCATAACATTTTGGCGTGTGCTTTTGATGCCTGTACGTCGTATGGAGCAATAAATAGGTCCATTTCTTTGTCTTTACCAATTGTAAATTTTTCAATTAGACTATCGGTTTTTAATTCTTTTTCCCAGAGTTTTGTTTTCATAGTATTTTTTCTAAAAGTTTAATGTATAGTTCAATTCCTTCTTTTATTTCGTTTAAACAAATGAACTCATCAGCGGTGTGACTTCTTGCGCTATCACCGGGACCCATCTTTAAAGTAGGGAAGGGCATAAGGGCTTTATCGCTGGTAGTTGGAGAGCCGTAAGTTGTTCTTCCTAATTCTAGTCCGCTTTTTATTAAAGGGTGATTTAAAGAAATAGAAGAAGATTTCATTCTTAAACTCCTTGGTTGTATTTTGCAGAAAACGTTTTTTTCTATTTCTTTAATGATTTCTTCAAGCGCGTATAATTCATTCACTCTTATATCTACTACGAATTTGCAGGTGGCAGGAACCACATTATGCGCTTTGTTTTCAGTTTCGATGCAGGTAACACTCATTTTAACGGGACCTAGCAATTCAGAAAATTTTTGAAACTGATGATTTTTAAACCATTCAATATCTTTTAAGGAGTGGTAAAGGGCGTTGTCGCCGTCGTTTCTTGCTGCGTGTCCGGCTGTACCATAATTAACGCAATCCAAAACCAATAAACCTTTTTCGGCAACAGCTAAATTCATTAAAGTGGGTTCGCCTACAATTCCGAATTCTATATTCCCTAAATGTGGCAATAAAGCCTCAATTCCGTTTGTCCCTGAAATTTCTTCTTCAGCACTTGCTGCAAAAATGATATTGTATTTTAAATTTGGTTGCTCATAATAGTAAAGAAATGTGGTAATTAAAGAAACCAAAGCTCCGCCAGCATCGTTACTCCCTAATCCAAACAATTTTCCGTCTTTCTCTATCGCTTCAAAAGGATTTAAGGTATAGCCTTTGTTAGGCTTTACGGTATCATGATGAGAATTTAGAAGTAGAGTGGGCTTTCTAACTTCAAAGTATTTATTCTTAACCCAAATATTATTTAAATGTTTTTGAGTGACAATTCCTTTCTTGTTAAAGAAATTTTCAATTAAGTCTGCTGTCTTGTTCTCTTCCTTACTGAAACTTGGAGTTTCAATTAGTTGAGAAAGTAACTCAATAGCTTCGTTTTGTAAAACGGAAATTGTATTAGTATGTAATTCTTGTACCTGCATTTTGTTTTAATAATTGTGATGAATTCCCAATGACAACTTCCTTCACGCCCTTTGTTAGAGCAGAGAAGGCATTATCTAATTTTGGAATCATCCCGTTGATAATTTTTTTTTGGTCTTTTAAACTCTTGTAATTTTTTGAATTCATTGATTTAATAACCTTCTCTCCATTCAACACACCGTTTTTTTCGAAACAATACATGAGTTTGGTTTTATAGGATTTTGATAAGGCAATAGCTAATGAAGAAGATA
>CAZRNW010000671.1:0-2170 GCA_964601535.1 uncultured Flavobacteriaceae bacterium | reverse complement strand
GCTGACCTGCTTGATTTCGGTTTTGCCAGTCAATTTTGAATAATTGAAGCCTATTTGAAAACCGCCATAAAAATCCCAGTTTTCTTTTACGGTAAAATGGACCCCAGGCTTAATGCCAACATTAAAATGACTGTTGGTCCATTGAGCCAGAATGCCTTCAGGAGTATTGATTGGGCGAGATTCGGATACGGAGTGGCCAGCTGCTAGGCCAAGACTGAATTTTTCACTCATCCGATAATCAATCCCAACGCTTAAAGGTGGCACCAAAACTGTGGCCTTGTCCATCAAGTAGGTAGGCAAGAGGCCAGCACCAAAACTTGCGTCAAATTGCCCTTTTTCAAACTCCCTTGTTGGGGGGCAGTAGGTGCAGAATTTCCGCTTTAACTTCTTGTGCTTCGATTTCATGGTTTTTTTGGCTTTCTTTTTACTATTTTTTCCTGGCCCCCCTTTGTCAAAATTTTCATTTTTTGCAAATGAGCTAGTCGGATTTTGAGCATTAGCCAAAACAGGTTCAAATAGGAAGGTGGCAACTAATACCACGATTGCGGTGATAATTTGATTAGATTTCATCTGGATTCATTTTTTATTAGGTTATAAAAGGTTTCTTACGATAATTCAATTTGCGGTCTCATTGTCTGCCACTCCATGTGGCGGTGCTGATGGCGGGAGTTCCATGTATTGAGATACAGTAGCCATATCTGAGTAACGGGTTACGGTCAAGTATACTTTTTGGCCAGTGATGCAATGTAATTGGTTCGTATTTCCAGCAGGTACTTCATCAATAATCCAGGAATAATCATAATTATATGGCTTATAGATGTTTACTTTTAGTGTAAAACCCTGTTGAGTACAACTGATTTTTTCAATGGTATAGAAAAAAGGCTTCAATCCTCCCTGTCGCTGATTCGAAAAATCTGGGAGCTTCGTTTTGGGAGAAACCTTTAATTCCACTTCAGGGTCTACCTGTTCAGGTGCGTCTGGTTGGAGTTCTGCAATAGTATCTTCACAAGCCCAAAAAGACATGCAAAAGATGAGTAGAAAAGTACTAACTAAAGAAATGAGATTCGTTTTCATGATGGTTTTATTAAAGTGAAAATATTTAGCCTGGGTTACAGGCATTTGAGTTTCTATGAGGAAATCAGGTTATTTACTGTCTTGAGAACTCATTTACTTTTCTAATTACTTGTATTGAGTTTGGCAACAATAAAGTATAGCGAATCTTCCAGGTGATTTCTTTGCCATTGAATAAAGTACTTCTTTCAATCCCTGGCATTTTTAATACCAAGCAAGTTCCTTCTAGAACAGTTTTTGGCTTGAAAAAACCTAGAGGAACCATTGCTTTTATTTGTTCACGACGTAAATCTGAACTGTCGATTTGGATGCTTAATTGGAGGTATTCTTTGTTCCAGAAGCTTACTTCTAGTTCACCTTTTGGTTCAAAAATCATTTGGTTTGCACCTTCGGATTTTAAAGTGGTAACTAAATTCAATATAGGTTCATTTTGTCCCCATATTTGGTTGCTTATCAAAAGCAAGAATAGAATTACTGAAGAAAAAGAAAATGTAGATGTTTTCATTGTTAAGGGTATTTTGTATTAATATTAAGGGTATTTTGTATTAATATTAATGCGGGTGAAATAATTAGCGTTTTCATTTGATGTCATAAATTTAAAGACCTATTGATGTGCTTTTATAGGATTAATCAACTTAAATAAGTCCAAATCGTAATCAATTGATTATCAGTAATATAGAATGTGGTTGTGATTTTTGTCCAATGTGATTGGAGATTTTTTACAAGAAAAATCCTAAAAAAAAACTATATTTCTCTGAATCGAATTTCCCTGCAAGAATTATCCTTTTGAGCTGCCTGAGCGCTGAATTTTCTTTCTATGATAGCAGATTTAGGCAAGCTCTAATGTCAGTTTATAGTGTTTTTATGGCAAGGAATTCTTGAAATGGATGGATGGGGAAGCAAAATTTACCAGAGCTATTCAGCTGTCGTAGATGGTGATGAGGAGAGGAATGTAAAGGGCAATAGTGGTAGCTTCCTGCCGAAAATAGGTTTGTTTTTGGAAGTACTTTGCTGAAAAATTGGTCATTTAGGTCTTTCCAATTTCTGGTTTCTAAGCTTACCTCGTCAAATGATCACCATCCTTTACTTAAGCCACAAA
>CAZRNW010000670.1:0-2170 GCA_964601535.1 uncultured Flavobacteriaceae bacterium | reverse complement strand
CATGAAATACCAGTTCCAGCTGGTGATTGGCGTGCCATAAGATGCGTCGGTAAATGTTACATATTGATCTTGATTAACAATTGGTTTTAAAGGCGCGAAATTAAAATCAGCAACCGGCTGAGGATACAAATCCACTAACATTGGTGTCGCTGTTGCAGTACAACCGTTATTATCAGTAACTGTTAATGATAAAGTATAAGTCATGGCTTCACCAAAACAATAAGTACCGGTTTGTCCGCCTGTAATGCCAACATTGTTTAAACCCCATCCGTAACTCGCAATATTTGAACTTCCGCCTGCGGTAAATGTGATACAAGCCGGCACACAAACTTTTGAGCCGCTGGTAGCAATACTTGCATTCGGATTCTGATTCACTTGAATATTTGTGTTTGCAAAATTGCTGCAGCCATTAGAGGTACCGATTACTGTTATATTAACAGAGGTATTTCCGCTGTAAGGATAAGTCGCACCTGAAACATTACCAGGCTGCCATAAATAAGAATTAGCACCGCTCGCTGTAATATTTGCTGTTTGTCCCGCACAAATTGTTGCGCTTGTTGCAGTAACTGTAGGCTGCGGGAAGAAAGTTAAATTTACAAATGCTGTTGCAGCACAATTAAATGCGTCGGTTGCATTAACGGTGTACATATAATTTCCGGCAACTATTTCGTTCACAGGATAAGTTGCAAAAGCAGGACCAGATACCCAATTGTAATTATAAGGGCCGGTTCCGCCTGCACCGATTGCATTTACAGTGATTGGTGTATTAGCACAAGCTGACGTTGTAGAACTATTAATAGAAACAGAGAATGCTGTTGGCTGTGTAATTTGTGTTGATGCAACACTTGTACAACCATTCGCATCAGTTACAGTACAAGAATAAGTTCCTGCTGTTAGATTGGTAGCGGCTTGCGTATTTTGTCCTGATGGTGTCCAGTTGTAATTATAAGGACCGGTTCCAACCGTTACGTTTACCGTTGAGCTTCCGTTGTTTTGTCCGTTACACAATACATTACTTCCTGTAAAATTAAATACGGGAACAGGATTAATGGTAACAGTAAAAGTTATACTTGCTGTACAAGTTCCTGAACTTCCAATTAAAGTATAAACGCCATTTGCTGATGCGGTAACATTATTAATTGTTGGGTTTTGATTTGGTCCTGTATAACCCGGACCACTCCATGCGTAAGTTGAAGCACCGCTTCCGAATAAGTTTAATGTTTGTCCCGCACAAACCGGACTGTTACTTGTAATATTTGGATTTGGCAATGGTAACACTGATACGTTTGCATTGGCAGTATTTACACAACCGTTCGCATCAGTAACTGTTACTACATAAACACCGCTCATCGTTAATTGTGCAAGCGGAATGTTTGGATTCTGTGCAGTTGAAGTAAATCCGCCCGGACCTGTCCAGGAGTAGGTAACGCCACCGTTAGATGTTAAGTTAATAGTTGTGTTTACACAATTAGTTGGATTAGCAACTGCAATAACAGGCAATGAATTCACAACAACATTTACATTCGCTGTGTTTGTACAACCATTAGCATCAGTCACAGTTAAAATATAATTACCGCCATTTGCATTTGTTGCAGAACCAATAGCAGGAGTAGGAGAGTTTGAATTAAAAGTTGCAGGGCCTGTCCATGTATAAGTTGTTCCGCCTGAACCTGTGAAATTAATAGCTTGTCCAACACAAACCGGACTGTTAGCAGTTGCGGTTGGAGTAGGCAGCGCATTTACTACAACATTTGTTGTTGCACTTGCAGTACAAGTTCCGATGGAAACTAAAACCGTATATGTTCCCGACATTGCAGGTGTTGAACCCGGTTGCGTAGCGTTTTGTGAATTGGAAGAATATCCTCCAGGACCGCTCCATGTGTATGAAGTTGCAGCCTGCGCGTTTAAATTGATTGTCGTTCCGGCACAATATGGACCGGTATTAGCAGCTGAAGTTGTTGGAGTAGTCACAGCAACGTTGACAGTACCGATACTTGTACAGCCTAAGGCCGTAACAGTAACTGTATATAAACCTGCGTTAACAGCTGTTGCAGCTCCAATACTTGGATTTTGTAATGCTGATGTAAATGCATTTGGTCCGCTCCAAGAATAAGTTCCGCCGCCTGTTGATGATAAATTAAGAGGGAAGTTTAAACAAACAGGACTATTT
>CAZRNW010000669.1:0-2175 GCA_964601535.1 uncultured Flavobacteriaceae bacterium | reverse complement strand
ATTTGTAAATTTGGCAAAGCGTTTGCATTAACACTAATATGAAATTGCAGCATTCTTATACTTTATTCTTACTTCTTATACTCTGTACAGCATTTGCGCAAGATGATTACGTTAACGACAGCGAACTGCGCTACGAAGACTACATTTACAAACCAAATATTAAAACAGTACAACTGCACGAAGCTGCCTGGGAGTTTTCGATGCCGCTGATTAAATTTAATTCCGGCGAACAATTACTTTTAAGTTTTGATGATATGGATGCCGATCAAAAACAATACTCCTTAACCCTTGTTCACTGTGATGCAAAATGGAATCCGAGCGACCTGATGATTTCAGAATACATTCAGGGATTTTTTGACCTGAACATAATTAACTGGAGCTTTTCTTCGAACACGCTTCAAAAATACACGCACTACTCCATTTTATTTCCAACCAATAACATGCAATTAACGAAATCGGGTAATTACATTGTGTATGTTTATCAGAATGGCGATAAAAGCAAAACTGTTTTATCACGCCGGTTTATGGTGTACGATGAAAAAGTGAGCGTACTTGCCAATATTAAACAAGCCATTGGTAACGACGAACAATACGAAATACAACACATGGATTTTTCTGTAGTCAACACTTCGTACAACATCACCAATTCACACGTCGATTTAAAAGTTGTACTCACGCAAAATTACCGCTGGGATAATGCGGTTTACGATATTAAACCAACCTTCAACACACCAACACAATTAACTTACAGTTTAGATGATGCCAGCACTTTTAACGGCGTTAATGAGTTCCGTTATTTTGATACACGTTCATTAAGAACTTATACCGAACGTATCAATAAAATTTATAAAGACAGCACCAATCATTACCGTGTTGATTTAACCAACGACCAAAACCGCAGTTATTTAAATTATATTTTTTACAACGACATTAACGGCGGTTTTTTAATTAAGAATAAAGATTTGGCCACTAATCAGGATATTGAAGCGGATTATGTGTGGGTAAATTTTTTCCTGCCTTATGAAAATCCAACAGCGGAAGGAAATTTTTATGTGTTAGGCAAACTCACGAATTGGAAATTAGATAAAGCAAACCGCATGACGTATAATTATAAACGTCAGGGTTATGAATGTAATTTGTATGTGAAGCAAGGTTATTACAATTATATTTACGCTTTTCTAAAAGATAAAAGCAAAGCCGGTGATGAAACTTTAACCGAAGGAAACCATTGGGAAACCGAAAACGATTATATCATCTACGTGTATCACCGCGCAAGAGGAACTTATTACGATCAATTAATTGGGATGCGGAAGTTTAACTCCAGGAAACAATAATGGATGAACCAAAACAAGAAGTATATTCTTATATTGGTTATAGCGGCGGTTTTAATACTTATCGATTATTCTTATATAATTTATCACAAGATATTTTCAGAGCCGGGAAACTGGCCAAATTTCTACAATTATAAAATTTCTGGGAGAGATCTAAAAAGAAGATTGGAAAGCCTAGAAAATAAAAACCTTAAAGTTTCTTTTGTTCCTGATACAACTTCTCACCATTGGTTAGCTACTTTCTTTATTAAAGACAGTGAAAAATATATCCATACTTGGATACTAATGGACCCTTTAAATTCTAAAGATCATACACAAATTGTTTATGGATGTATTGGATATTCCAAAGACCCGTTTTCCTGTGAAAGGATAAATGTAGATTATGATTTAATTTCAAATTTCGCTGAGACCAAATATTTTGAAGACTTGGTTATAGATAAAATAAATCTCAAAGTTGATAAAAGATAATTTTTATTCTTTATTTCATAAACTGCTAAGATTGTGGTCCTAAAATGAGAAAAAAAACGAAAAGTTTATTATTAATCATTTTCAAGTTCATTTAATACAAACCGAAATAACTCAATAGAACTGGAAGAAAGATAAGACCATGCAATGCACCAATAACAACTAATGAGAAATACATACGAAAATAGAACACCTGGAAAAGTTGTGATTTTGCAAATGCAAGAACTACCACTCCACCTATTTTTGTTAAGGTTATTCCACTGAAGACCTAGAGAATATATGTCATGAAATAATCGAAAAGATATTTAAATAGATGACGTACCGAACTACCCATTTCGGTGAGTGCAATTCTTGCACGAATTAGTCGATTATCACCTGC
>CAZRNW010000668.1:0-2181 GCA_964601535.1 uncultured Flavobacteriaceae bacterium | reverse complement strand
CATTAATCTTATTTTCCAACACATCTCCAACAAAACCGTAATTTATTTCAGTTTTCTTTCTTTTTGTAGTGGGAATTAAAAATAAATCGACACCACATAAACCAATCGCTTTTACTTTTTTTGAATTCAATTGAGCGGCAATGGTTTTATTAATCCAGCCCGCATAAACCATGGTTACCGTTTTAAGAGTTTCCGCATCTGTAATTCTTCTTCCTTCAAGTATTTTAGTTTCTATTCCTAACTGCTCAGATAATTGTGTAGCTAATTTCCCTCCGCCGTGTACTAAAATTTTCAATCCTTTTAGTTTTGAAAAGTCGGAAAGGAATTTCTTCAACGATTTCTCGTCATCTATAACATTGCCTCCGATTTTTATTATGGTTAATGTTTTCATGCTTCTTCCAGACTTAAATTTTCCGTACTCATTTGTTTTGTCGCCGGTAGTTTCATTAAGATATTTTTCAATACTGCTTGAGCCGAATAAACTCTGTTAGCAGCTTGTTGCTGAATTAAACTATTTGGATGATCAATTAATTTGCTGCTTAATTCAACATCTCTTCTTACAGGAAGGCAATGCATAATGCCCGCGCTATTTGTTAATTGATATTTATTTAAATCCATCATCCAATTGTCATTTACTTTGGGCATTAAGCCGTATTCGTGGTAGGCCGACCAATTTTTTACATAAACAAAATCAGCATTCTCTAAAGCTTTTTCCTGATTGTATTCGATTGTGGCTCCTCTAGTGTAATCTTCACACAATTCATAACCTTCGGGATGTGTGATTGTAAAGTCTACATCAAGTTTAGTCATCCATTCTGAAAAGGAATTTGGTACAGCCTGTGGTAATGCTTTAATGTGCGGTGCCCAGGTTAAAACAACTTTTGGTTGATTGTTTTGTTTCCAATTTTCTTTAATGGTGATTGCATCTGCTAAGCTTTGTAAAGGATGAAGTGTCGCCGATTCTAAACTAACAACGGGTACATTGCAATATTTCATTAACTGAACAAGAATCTTTTCGCTGTAGTCTAATTTTTTATTGGTTAGAGTAGGGAAGCACCGCATGCCAATAATATCGCAGTACGAACCTAATACAGCAGCAGCATCTTTAATATGTTCAACTGTGTTTCCGTTCATGATGACATCATCATTCCATTCAATAGCCCAGCTTTCTTTATCCAAATTCATAATCATAACCTCCATGCCAAGCATTCTTGCTGCTTTTTGAGTGCTGAGTCTGGTTCTTAAGCTTGGGTTTAGAAATATTAAACCTATTGTCTTATTTTTCCCAATTTCAGAAAACCCAAAGGGATTTTGTTTCAATTGTATTGCCTCCTCAATTAATTTATTGGGGTCCGGCACATCGTATATGGTTGTAAAATGTTTCATGTTTAATTGTTTGATGTTTGAATTTGTTTGCTCAAAGATTTAATTAGGGCATTGTTAAACAAATCGATTTCGTCTTGTTTTACATTTAAAGCGGGAAGCAGTCGGATTACATTTTTATTGGAAGCTGTCCCAACCAAAACATGATGTTCGTTTGTTAATGTGCTTTTCAATTCCGCAATTGGAAAATCAAATTCAATTCCAATCATTAAACCTTTTCCTCTTACTTCTTTTACACCTTCAATGGATTTTAATTCTTTCATCCATTTCTCTCCTAAAACAAAAGCAGATTCGATTAAATTTTCCTCTTTGATTACATCCAACACAGCAATGGCTGCAGCGCATGCTAAATGATTTCCTCCAAAGGTAGTTCCTAATAAACCGTATTTCGCTTTAAAGTCAGGATTAATCAAAACCCCTGCTATTGGAAAACCATTTCCCATTCCTTTGGCTATCGTAATCAAATCAGGTTTAATACCGGCATACTGATGAGCAAAGAATTTTCCTGACCTTCCGTAACCGGATTGAACTTCATCTAAAATTAGAATAGCTCCCGTTTCATCGCATTTCTTTCTTAACAATTGAAGAAACGAATTGGTCGGGGTATGAATTCCTGCTACGCCTTGAATCCCTTCAATAATTACTGCACAAACAGAATCATTAATGGCGTTTATAAAAGCCTCTTCATCGTTCAAAGATAAAAACACAACTTCGTGCGTTTTATTTATTTCAGCTTGAATGGAAGAATCATTTGTTGCGGCAACTGCTAATGATGTTCTGCCATGGAAACTTTTTCCA
>CAZRNW010000667.1:0-2183 GCA_964601535.1 uncultured Flavobacteriaceae bacterium | reverse complement strand
AATCAATATCAACTTTTAAAGAGTCGACAAAAGCCCTGTAAACACTGCAATTTTTGTACTGAAATTTGAATACAGAAAGTGCCGAATTGTTAAATTCCTGCTCAGTAGAAATACCGAAAATGGCGTTTATCTGTTCCGCATCCATAATTGCAAAATTATGCTTAATTTTATAGATAGAATATGATTATCAAAATTAAATACTTTATCGCTGTGGCAGCCTTATTAGGTTGTTTATTTGCCTGCGTAAAAAAGAAATCATTTTCACAAAGCCCTGAAATAGAATTTATAAGTTTTACCCCTTATGGTTTAACCGATACCGCTGATTTAGTTCTCGGTTTTTCGGATGGCGACGGAGATATTGGAAAAGAAAAAGAAGATAAGGCCTACAATCTGTTTATGACTTATTATTACTTTAATACCGACTCTAACCGCTTCATGGCTTATTACAGTGCAGCATTATTGGATACAGTCCGTTTACCTTATACAATACGTAAACCAAGCGATGATTACAATGGTAAGCCTATAAGCGGTGAAGTATCCGTGAAAATTAACGGATACCGCGTTTCCAAAACCCACAAACGTATTAAATACGTGATGTATATGCTCGATAATGGAAATCACGTCAGCAATCTTTTATCTACTCCTGAGCTTAATGTGCCTTAAGCCTCTTCTTGTTTTACATGAACTTTCTTAAAAAATACATTTGCGAATTAGTTTTTGCAATAAATATTTTTTTGATTCCATTTAACCACGATTTTAAAACCTGGTGGCAACGCCCAATTGTAAATGATGCCATGGGCTATTATGCTTATCTGCCGGCTGTTTTTCTTTACCAGGATTTGACTTACAATTCTATTGAAGAACCCTGGTTAAAGCATAATAAATATGTACCCATCGGCAATTCATTTAAAGATTCTTTCGTTATTAAATATAAAGGCAAAGAAGTAAATAAATATCCACCCGGAGTCACCTATTTTGAGGCGCCTTTCTTTTTTGCGGCACATGTTTGCGCACTCATTTTTAATTTTGATGCCGATGGCTATTCGGATATTTATATGTACTTCATGTGCATCGGTGCCATTTTCTGGCAATACTTTTTTTTCAGAATTCTACTCCGGATTTTTAAGCATTACAATTTATCGGCTAATGCATTTGCGCTTGCAGTACCTTTAATCAGCTTCGGAACCAACCTCTATTTTTATACCCAAATATTCGGCTGCTATTCGCACATCTACACACTCATTTCTGTCAGCTTATTTTTCTATTGCGGACTTAAATTTTTTGAATCATTTCCCGAACAAAAAAGCAGAAAATATTTTTTTGGCATGCTGGTTTCTTTTGCTCTGGCAGTTATTACAAGAAACATAAATGTTATTGCATTACTGCTTTTACCTTGCATGGGTTTCCGCTTAAAAGATACTCTGCAATACTTCGGTGTTTTTAAATCCAAATGGGGATTAGCAAGTTTATTTTTTTCTTCTTTACTTATCTTTTCAATGCTTTTGCTTTGGAAATTACAAACAGGCTATTGGCTTATTGATTCCTATCCTGACGAACATTTTAATTTTACAAAACCTCAACTATTTAAAAGTTTATTCTCTGCACACAAAGGCTGGTTCTTTTATACACCATTAGCTCTATTATCAATCATTGGAATTTTTTTAGCACCGCGCAAACTCGCTATAAATCTTTTACTTTTCCTCGCCCTTGTTATTTACATCACCTCTTCATGGGGAACCTGGGATTACGGCACCGGTTTTTCAATGCGGGCTTATATCGACTGGTATTTAATAATTGCCATAGGCTTAGGGTTTTTAATTGAAAGAGCATTTTCTAAAAGAGTTTTACTGTACCCTCTTTGTTTTGCATTCACATTATGCGTGGCACTGAATTTATTGTGGTCTGAACAATTTATGAGAGGCATAATCAGCGGCACCAGTCAGGGCATAGAATACACCATCAAGAATTTTTTTAGGTTGCGTTCTATTCTGGAATTTCAAATTTCGAAAAGAACCATTGTAAAAAGCACTTTTGTTAAAGAAGATTTTAATGCGGACCATGCACAACCATTCGCAGTTGTAAATGCGCAAATCCCATTCTCAAAAGGCCTTCAGGTTAATGTACAGGATTACCTTAAAGGAAATTCATATACAGCTATCAGGTATGGAGCAGAAATAAATGTA
>CAZRNW010000666.1:0-2186 GCA_964601535.1 uncultured Flavobacteriaceae bacterium | reverse complement strand
CTGCATTTAAAAACTTACATCGTGTTTTTATCTTCGACAAATCCACGTCAATCGAAAAATAATATTGCCTTTGGCGCTCAAAGGTGGTTACATTTCCTTCGTCGTCCTGCACAACCAAATTATTATAATTCGCGCCTAACATTCCGTCGGCACCATAACCAAAAGAAATTGCCAGCCATTTGGGCAATTTTTTATCAGATTTAATAAAGGTAAAAGGACTAACACTTAACCAATACGTTTGCCCGTTATAATCCTTGAGCATTTGCTCGCTTAAATTTTTTCCTAATAAATCAGGATTATATTGTGCGTAGGATGTTTGGTGAAAACCAATTTTGAGGTTAAATCTTTGCTCTTTCCATGCTGCTTCCTGTCCAATTGCTAACGCTGTTCCCAAAGTATTTGCGCCAAGATCTGACCAGGAAAAACCCCAGCCTTTGCTATAGCCATCCATTATTTCAATAACGGTCATGTATCCATAACCTAAAGTTCCGCCAATAAATAATTTTTGCTTTGTATTATACCCGGCCCAATCAAATGCTTTCATTGTGAGATTCGAAATTTGAAAAGTACTGTGAAAATGACCGGCCTTATCCATTTGAAGCCACTCCTGTGAATCGTCGAAATAATGAAATCTACCTGTATTATACCTGCTGGACCAAACCTGATTTAGATACACCAAAGAACCTGCTGTTAAACCGCCACAAAATATGCCGAGCCCAATTTTTTTTGTTTTTATGAATGATAAGGAATCGCAAGGCAAATTAACAGAAAAGCATGTTCTGCTTAAAAAAATAAGAACAAAGAATATTTTTATGGACCTGGGCGGAATAAACATTAAGAATCGCTTATTACAATTCTTAAAGTTACGGAAAATAAGAGAAAGATTACTTATAGTATTTCAATTCGAGATTGGTACCATCGAATACAGCATAGCTGTTATATCTTAACCAATCTCCCAAATTAACATATTTTGCTTTCCCATCAACATCCAAATCGAGAGGCAAATGACGGTGACCGAAAACAAAAAAATCAACTTTATTGGTTTTAAGATAATCGCGGCAATAAATAAAGAGCCATTCTTTTTCAGCGCCTTCAAATATCTCATCTGAATTACCCGTTACAGCCCTGCTCTTTAAACTTGAAGCGCGTGCAATCCAGAAAGCAAGATTCGGGTGAATCCGTGAATACATCCATTGCGCTATTTTGCTCCTGAAAATCATTTTTAAAAATTTATACCAGTTGTCCCCCGGACCTAAACCATCGCCATGCCCGATATAAAAATTCTTGCCGTTAAATGTTCTTGAAACAGGAACGTGATTAACAGAAACGCCTATTTCTTTCTGAAAGTAATCTTTCATCCATGTATCGTGATTGCCGCTGAAAAAATGAATTTTGATACCCTTGTCGTGCAACTCAGCAATTTTCCCCAATAATCTCACAAATCCTTTCGGAATAGTATAAACATGCTCGTACCAGAAATCAAAAATATCACCCACCAAAAAAATTTCTTCCGCATCACCTTTAATTTCATCCAGCCATTTACAGATTAAACGTTCACGCTCTGCGCTTTTGGTATCTTTCGGGGCGCCAAGGTGAAAATCGGAAGCGAAATATATTTTTTTACCGGATTGCATTATAAAAAGCTCTTTGTTAAGGATTCCCTTGGGTTAATTTTGTTTATGTTAAATGTAAAACGGATGGTCTCAAAGAATGTTGTCTTATTATTTAACTTTAAAGTATTGGCAATTTCCTTATTGTAAACCAAGGGCACATAGATTTCAAAGATATCTTTCCAAACACAAATTTCAAAACCTGCACAGTATAAAAATTTTTCCTGCAATAAAGACCTGCCGTCACAAGTTACAACATCAACAAATAATTTCACAGGGAATTTGAAGAATTTGGGCGATTTAATATTAATTCCTGCTAACCATTGGTCCGATTGTCCTAATGGTGTCCATACCTTTAAAGCACCGTCTTCTTCGGCAAACTGGGCAAATCCTAAACCATTATACTCATTTCTTCCAACAAAATTATAATCGTAATTATAATCCTGATAAGCGTTATAACCGCTTGCACGGTAACGGTAAGGCCCTCTGTTTTTGCCTGATAAAAATGTGCCTGCAAATAATCTGAAATCAAATGAAAGTTTGTCTTTAAGAGAAATGGAATAATCAGCCGTTAAG
>CAZRNW010000665.1:0-2191 GCA_964601535.1 uncultured Flavobacteriaceae bacterium | reverse complement strand
TAATTCAGAAAGTGGCCCCATTACTTTATCCTGATCCACATCCCAAGTAAAGAAATAAGAAATGAAAGCGATGGCCATGTAGGCACCTGATAAAATTAAACTTAGTCCGATTATTTTTTGAGTACGTTCGTTTGTATAAACATCAACCGCTTTTTGCCAGCGTTGCGCTAAAGTAATTTTCTGAACTTTTTCTTTCTTCTTTGCTTTTGGTTTAGGTGCAGGTTCTTCAGTTTCCTTTTCTTCAACAGTATCTTCAACAGGTTGTTTTTTTACCTTATTTTTTTTTGGTTTTTTGGGCAGGAAGGGATCTTCCTCAATGTCGTGCTGACGGTTAATCTCGAATTTTACCTCGTCTTTTTCCGATTGATTTTCTTCAAATACATCCGTTTCCTGTTCCGGAATATTTCTGAATTTATTTTTCTTTTCTGCCATTGTTATAGGGGGCCAATATCCTATAAAGATAACGAGCAGGGTAGCCCCTAAGATACGGTATTATGAATGTTGTTAACGGTGAATTGTTAAAGAAAAGGCCTATTTTTCAACCGAAAATTTAGAGGTGTAAGTGTTTTTTCCTGTACAAATAAAAACTGAATAAATCCCTGCAGATAATGAGGAGATATCTAGGCTTTTAGTATTTTCTTTTAAAGATAATACTGTACGGCCTAAATAATCTTTTACCGTAACCTGATTTATTTCTTCACCCGATTTCAAATTAAAATTCAAGAGATTAGCTCCAGGATTAGGATAAATATTCAGCGTTTCATTTTTTGAAATCTGATATACGTCTGTTACTGTGGCAAAATCAGTAATGTTACGCGGCAAAAGCTGATAGCCGGTAATACATCCTGAAGGGGGAGAGGCGCAGTATTGTGATGCGAGTCCTGTAATATTTACAGCTCCAACAGGAATTGGTTGTCCAATAATGGTTGTATTGGTACTAACTACTCTCACTTCGAAGGTTTGGCTGGCTGAGGCTACAGTATAATTGGCACTGACTGGCGCAAAATTGCCGGAAGCTGCAAATGTACAATTCTGAATAGTTACCAATTGTCCTTCTACAGGTTCTGCCAATGCAGAAGGAGTAATTATAAGAGGTGTTGGCTGGGGTTTTCCTGATGCATGAACAGTGAAGCCAAGGATTGGATTTATTTCAAGAAGATTAAAATAAAGAACTGTAGGGCCCGTGATTGAGATAGAATCCCCTTTTGTAACTGCCGTGAAACCCGGAACGCTTGCCGTTCCGTTGTATACGGCCATTCCGGCTGTACCATCCTGCATAAATCGAAAATTTATTCCTTGCTCTGCTGCGTTAGTGACAATTCCTGTAATGTTCACAGTTGACCCTACCGCAGCAGCGCGCGCTGCTGCAATGGAAATTTGGGATTTTAGATGAATAGACAAAACTATTCCGAATGCTAAAGTAAAAAGTAATCTCATGCTCTATATTTTTATCTAAGTTAATAATTTTATCGCTGAAACGGATGCTGTTTAATTAGAAGGTTGAATAAAAAATAAACCCTCAGCCCGGATAAAAAACGAATTTTTTAAACTGTGAGGGTTTTCGGTTTGGCACCGGTGATCCCGCCGCGACTCGAACGCGGAACCGTCAGCTTAGAAGGCTGATGCTCTATCCAGTTGAGCTACGGGACCATTTAAGAGGGCACAAATTTAATAAAAGAATCAAGTAAATCTCAATTTATTGCCGTTTTTAGGCTTAAATAATGTTTTAGCGTGGATGGAAAAGCCTTGCTGTAACTATTCCAAAAAAATTGAGTATAATTGAAAAAAGATTTAGCTAATTCCTTATGAAAAACAGAAAATTAATATTAACCGTATTGGCATTTTTTATCGGACTAGGTTTGGGTTTTGCTCAAGCCAAAAAACCGGCGCCTAAAAAGAAAAAATCACCGCCCAAAGCCATTAATGTTTACCTGTGTAACAGCGAAAGGGATAAATTATTCCACAAATACCGTGGTTGTGCCTTGCTTGGTAAATGTTCGAATGAAATTAAGCTCATAACGAGTGCTGCTGAATTGAAAAAATATAAGCGGAAATCATGCACACGCTGTAATAAAAAGTGATTTTCGCCGTTTTTATACCTCCTAATCGGTATATTTAGGCTCGTTTCAAGTGCAGGATTTATCAGTAATAATCGTTAATTATAATGTTAAACATTTTGTTGAGCAGTGCT
>CAZRNW010000664.1:0-2208 GCA_964601535.1 uncultured Flavobacteriaceae bacterium | reverse complement strand
CTTGGGAGAAGGGCTGGGGATGAGGCTTGATCAACCCAACGGCATCTACTTCATCAAAATAGGAAACATCACAAAGAAAATTATAAAACAATAATATAGCTATGAAAACCAAAAAAATCACCCTTGTAACTCTAGTACTGTCTCTATTAACTTTGCAGTACTTTGCCCAAATCAAGCAGGCTCAAAACGGCTTGAGTTTAGACCCTTCTAATTCAAAAATTGTTGAACTTGGCGGCGCTTCTACAAGTACCTCACAAATTAATTCAGCTAAATTTCTCTCTCACCGTACTTTATTTATGAATGGCTATAACTTAGCCTTTACCGATGGTGGTTCAGCGCATCACTTAACTAATGCAATTCAGCTTGGTGGTGCTTCTTATAGTACTCCGGGCGGTAAATTTGATATTCGTAATAATAATTATCATACGGCATTACTGGTAAACACTAATCAGGACACAGCTATTACGGTGCGTGGCATTCATGTTCAAAACTGTAACGGTTCCACAATTTCAAATCTCGGTATCGAAACTAATGTTTCAAGTACTTCTGCTCCCGAAAATGTGGGCATAAAAGCAACATCAACTAAAGCGGCATGGAATCGCGCTGGTCATTTTGAGGCTAACTACGATGATGCAAATTATAATCACGGCGTTTATAGTATTGCAATGGGCGGTGGTGACAGTTACGGTGGATATTTCAAGGCTGATTTAGCAGTAAACAATTATGGTATTTATGCAGAGGCTCAAAGCAGCAAAGGCACAAGTTGGGCAGGTTTTATGCAAGGCGATCTCAATGTTAATGGAGCGGCCTTTTGTTCTTCCGGTTCTTGGACAGGTTCTGATAAACGCTTTAAAAAGGACATCAAAAAAATTGAGAATGTAAGTGAAAAACTAAATAAACTGAATGCCTATTCGTATAATTTTAAAACTGAGGAATTCAAAAATAAAAATTTCGATAAAACAGAGCAGATTGGTTTTATTGCCCAGGAAGTTCAGCAGGTGTTCCCGCAATTAGTTAAGGAAGATAAACAAGGTTATTTGGCTGTTAATTATCAGGGCATGGTACCGGTTTTACTCGAGGCAATAAAAGAACAGCAAAAAAATATCGATGAATTAAAAAAGCAAGTTGAAGAACTTCAAAAACAAAACGACTTAACAAACAATGCCGATTCTAAAAGTGCCATTACCTTAAGCAATAAAAACACAATTGTTCTCGGCCAAAATACGCCTAATCCATTTGCTGAAAACACAGTGATCAGTTATGATATTCCGCAGGATTTTGCAAAAGCACAAATTTTATTTACTAATATTGAAGGTAAAACTATACAGGTGTTCGATATAAAAGAAAAAGGTAAAGGAAGTCTGAATGTCTACGCAAATGATTTAAGCAACGGCTTATATAATTACACCTTGCAAATAGATGGTAAAGCCATCGAAACAAAAAAAATGGTTAAATCAAATTAGTATATTGTTCCATGTTAAAATCTATAATAGCATTTTGTAGTTTATCATCAGGTTTGTTATTAGGGCAAGTACCTAATTTTCATTGGGCAAAACAAGTGGGCTCAAATATAGCTGACAAACCCAATTCAATTAAAACCGATCCTTCAGGTAATGTTTATTTAACGGGCTATTTTCAAAACACTGCTGATTTTGATCCGGGGCCCGGTACTTATTCGCTTACATCAACTAGCAGCAAAGATTCGTTCGTGCTAAAACTTGATTCATTAGGTAATTTTGTTTGGGTAAAACAAATATCAGCCGATGAAGCTACTTCCATTTCATTAGATGCAGGCGGCAATATTTATGTAACTGGTTTTTTCGATGGGACAAACGACTTCGACCCGGGGGTTGGTGTATTCAACTTAACTTCTGATAGTATTTTTTCAGATGTTTTTATTTTAAAATTAAACAGTTCAGGTAACTTTACTTGGGCTAAAAGGCTTGGAGGCAAAAAAACAGACCTTTCTTATGCGAGTACGGTTGATGGTGCTGGCAATGTTTATACATCTGGAAATTTTAAAGGTACCGCCGATTTCGATCCAGGTATAGCTACTTATACATTTGCTTCGTTGAACGGAGATGCTTTTATTTCAAAATTAGATGCATCAGGTAATTTTCTCTGGGCAAAACAAATGATTGGTACAGGTAGTTCTGGTAGCACGCCTTTTTCAATTACAACGGATGCTTCAGGTAATGTTTATTCAAC
>CAZRNW010000663.1:466-2210 GCA_964601535.1 uncultured Flavobacteriaceae bacterium | reverse complement strand
CCAATATCTTACTTTTTATTGGCGCTCTTAATCAGTTTAGTGGTTGCCTGGCTGGTGTATTTAATTTCTGAGAAACAAACTGACAGGGTAAAAAAATTAATTAAAGAAAGAACTAAAACTCTCGGCTAATACTCCCTGTAAAATTTTTCTCTCTAATTAATTAAGCGTTTCAATTCTTTTTCAAGTTGCTTTTCGCTTGGCAGGATGGATTTCTGGATTTTCCGTGCGTAAAGAATACTATCTGTTATATCCTTGTTCTTCTGACTGATAATCTCATTTTGCACTTTAAGTTTTTTCTCTGATTCGGCCTTAATCTTAAACCTGCTGTACATCATTATACCGGAAATAACAACCAGTATAGAAACAATAATCAAACCAATATTGAAGATTTTATTTCGTGATTGTTCTGCCTTTAATTGTTTGAGTTCAGCTTCCTTTTTTTCCCTTTCGAATCGATGCTGAATATCCGCCGCCACCGCGAAATTGGTAACATTTACAATCGAGTCTTTTAAAAGGCTGTATTTTTTAAAATATTTATATGCTTTTTCAAAATCACCATTTGATTCATGTAAAGTAGCCAGAGAAAGATAAGTCTCGTAAATCCATTCCGTATTTTTAAGTTTTTTGCATTCTTCAATAGAAGAAAGATAAAATGCTTCTGATTTTTTAAAATCACCCAGATCTGCATAAATCCTTCCCATAAAATTATAATAAGTTAAAAGATCGTCCGGATTGCTGTGTCTGTCTATAATAACTTTTGCTTTCTCCAGATAATACAAAGCAGAATCATGTTTTAATACATCGCAATACATTAAGCCGAGGTTATTGTATTTTATCACTAGTTCCTCTTCATGCCCCAGTTTCTCAATTACCTTCACTGAATTCAGAAAAAACGAAATAGCCTTCTGTATTTTCTCTTTTTTCATTCCGCTTTCCCTGTACATTAAAGCACCAATATTGTTCAGGATAGTTGCTTTTTCGTATTCTGCCTGTTTCATGGAAGTAAAAGTAAGAGCCTTCATGTACATCTCTTCTGCTTTTGTTGCCTGATGATTATAAGAATACATATTACCTATAGAAAGATAGGCTTTCATTATAAGAACCGAATCCCTTATCTGCTCAGCAATTGATAAGCCCTCAAAAAGGTATTGGGCCGAAGAACCAAAATCAGATTGCAAACCATAAATAGTCCCCAAATTAATAGCACTTTTTGAAATGTAAGGTTCGTATTTTATTTTTTTGGATTTGAAATAAGCATTTTTTAGACAAGCCTCACCGGCTACCAAATCCATTTTTTTAAACTGACTCCCCCATTGAATTGCAACATTTACACCATGGGTGTCAGTTGGCAGTTTTTCCAACTCATTATTTAATGAATCAAGATTTATCTGGCCGTAAGAAAAACTTAAAGTTAAAATACATGCGAGTGCAATATATACCCTCCGCAAATAAAGCATTACTTCTTATTCTTATTAGCCGTTTCTTCCGATTTCACTTTCGCATCGTCTAATATTTTCTGACAACGTTTTTCACTCTCATCAACCACTTTCTGTGCCTGCTTGTCTACTTCTTTCTTGGCTATTTCAGCAGATTTTTTAGCAGCGATCTTTGCAATCGGATTTTTCGCTTCCTCCACTAATTTATCTGCATTTGCATAACCTTCTGCTTTCATTTTATCTACCTGAACCTGTGTCTCCGCTTTTATTTTATCCACTTGTGCCTTTGCATCATCTAAAATCTTTTG
>CAZRNW010000663.1:0-456 GCA_964601535.1 uncultured Flavobacteriaceae bacterium | reverse complement strand
TGATTCAACACTTCGGTAGTAGCTGTTGCAACAGCAGATTTTGTAGCTTCGTCTTTTAAGCCGGTTTTAATGGTAGGATTAGTTGCAGTACCACCAAAGTTAATGGTGACTTTAATTTTCTCACTCATGCTAATATTTGTTCCAGCAGCAGCATTTGCCTGTCCTAACAAACCGGTAAGCGCCGAATTTGCTTCTTTACCAAACATAGCACGCGGAATTTCCATTTTCCATTTGTAATCGATAGTTTGGTCTAAGCCGGTACTGCCGCTGATGTTAGTATTAATCTGATTTACTTTCACATCAAAAGGCATAGTTTTCACCCGCCCGTTTGCCATTTCAAATGAAATATCCATATTCGAGAATTCCAGATTTTTTAATTCTTTAATTTTTAAAGCATCACCGAGTTTATTAAATGGTTCGTATCCGCCAACACTTACTTTACTTGTTTTTAATTTA
>CAZRNW010000662.1:0-2210 GCA_964601535.1 uncultured Flavobacteriaceae bacterium | reverse complement strand
CATACTCAAACCACAATTCCAACTATCACATTAACTGTAAATAATTCAACACCTCCTGCAGGTATGTCTTACAATTACACCTGGACTCCAAACGGGCCGGCTGTAGGTAATGTGGCGCCTTCAACAGGAAATATTCCTAATTCAGGACCAACGGATGTCGTCGCTTCGCCAACTATGGCAATTTGTAGCGGCGATTATCTGATAACATATACTTGTCAATTATCATATAACAATATACCAAGTTGTAAGAGTACACCTGATACGGTCACGGTGCGATTGGTAAATTGTTTCCCGCCTGTTGCAAGTTTCACAACGGCATTACCAAATGATACAATTTGTACAAAGGCATGTATTGTTTTATTAAATACTTCCTGCGGCGGATTACCTCAGTTTATTAAATGGTATACACCGGGTGGAAATCCTGATACAAGTTCACAAATTTCTCACGTAACCTGTTACAATACACCCGGTGATTACACCATTGCATTAGCTGTTACAAATCCTTACGGTTACGACAGTATCATTAAAACAAAAATAATTCACGTTGTTGACACGCCGAATACAGACGCTTTACGCGATACTTGTATCCGTTACGGACAATCGGTTCAGTTATTTGGTGTGCAGGCAAGTTATTTCACATGGGTTCCTGCGATGACTTTATCATGTCCTGAGGGCAGTCCACCGGGATGCGATCCTTCCATTATTTGGAACCCTATTGCTTCTCCAACTGTTAATACAACCTATGTCTTAACCGGATATAATAGTAAGAAGTGTAAATACAACGATACTTTACGAGTCTGCGTCGTCCAGGATTGTGGTGAGATGTTTGTACCAAATGCCTTTTCGCCGAATCTCGATGGGGTCAACGACGTCTTGTACGTCAGGGGTAAGTGTCTTAAAAATTTAACCTTTATGATATTTAACCGTTGGGGTGAAAAAGTTTTTGAAACCAGTGATCAGAAACTTGGCTGGGACGGAACATTTAACGGTGAAATATTGAACACTGCGGTATTTGTATACAGGCTTGAGGGTACAACGTTTGACGGGAACCCGTTTAGTCAGAAAGGTAATGTTACTCTAATAAGGTAAAGGAAATTATGAACAGGATAATAAAAACCGGATTTTTTGTATTGTTTTTAATTGGAGTTTCTTCAATTAAAGCGCAGGACATCCATTTCTCGCAGTATACTGAAGCACCGGTAAACGTAAACCCTGCTTTGGTTGGAAGTTCTTACGATACCCGTGCCATTGTTAATTACCGGTCGCAGTGGGGTAGTGTAGCAAAATCTTACCAAACTTATGGCTTTACTATTGAGCAGAGTTTAAAACGTTTGAAGCTTAAGAAAAAATACATGGCCCTGGGCTTTAACATGTATTCTGATAAGGCAGGAGATGCAAAGTTAGGAACACTAACTCCGAATTTAGCATTATCAGTTCATACCAAAGCAGCTAAGTACGCCTGGTTGTCGGGAGGTATTCAGGCGGGATTTGTTTATCGTACAATTGATATTACAAATTTGAAATGGGATAATCAGTACGATCAGGTTGAATATCTTTATAATGCCAACGCACCATCGGGAGAAATGACCCCTAAGAGCGGCATCGTAACTTTTGATGCAGGTGCAGGTGTTAATTTCCATTATGCAAAAAGTGAGCGTTATATTAGTGCAAAAGATGGTGCTAAATGTGATATCGGTTTTGCAGCTTACCATTACAACATTCCAAAAAACTCGTTCCTCGCAAGCGGCGAGCGTTTATACACCAGATATATTTTCCATGCTAACGTTGATTACGGATTAAAATCTGTTGGTATTGCTTTAGTTCCAAGTTTAATATATATGAAACAAGGTCCGAATACTGAAGCTACAGTAGGTATGTTATTTAAATATATTATCGAAGATCAGGCTACTTATACCAACATCAGAAATGCTTCTTCATTTTCATTTGGTGCTTATTACCGTTTAAAGGATGCTATCATTCCTTGTATTTTGTACCAGAAAAGTAAATATGCAGTCGGAATTTCTTATGATATAAATGTTTCTCAATTAACCCCTGCTTCAAAACTCAAAGGTGGTTTAGAGGTTACTCTACGCTATAATGTGAGCGCAGGATACGGAAAAATGCTGGGAGCAGCTGTTAACAGACCTACTTATAAGTAATACACCGGTAAATTATTTTATAATGATTTATGTCGAACACCACATTTGCGT
>CAZRNW010000661.1:0-2231 GCA_964601535.1 uncultured Flavobacteriaceae bacterium | reverse complement strand
TTCCCGTAAAAGGTATAGGAAATGCAACCGAAAATTCCTGACGAAGATTCAGATTGAATTGTAATTTTTGTTCGAAACAATTGAAAGCGTATCCCATTAAAACAGCACTCTTACTTAATTCCTGATTGGGTTTTAAATAGTTTCCATTCGAACCTTTGTAATTGGTGTAATTAATCCCAAGATAAAATTTATTGTAACTGTTAAATAAATAATTCAAATCAGCTTCAGTGATTAAAGTTTTTATTTTGCTTTCGGAAAATAAATTCGCGGCACTGTCGGTATAATTTAATACATCATCAAAATAAGCGAGTCTTATTGCGGGAATTAACTTCTTTCCTTCGTAAATCCAGTCCAGACTAGCTTTTAAGTTTTTATCAAACTGAGAGGCTGTACTTTTCTTATTCCCGAAAATAGGAGGGAGATTGCGTTGAGAAACATTTTGCCATACTCTGGCAGTTAATTTGTTATTTTTTAAAAAAAGAAAACTAAATTCCTGCAAAAGGCCCTGAATGAGATACGCAGAATGAGTTTGCCGTTTTATAACGGTATCTAAATATTCAAAATTATTCAGCGAGCGGTTTAAATAAACTTTGGTATTAGTGCAGAATTTTTTTGAAGAATAATGTACAGCCGAATTTAATTTTCTTGAACCATAACTTCCTATCCCCAAATTTAAAGTAGTACTAAGTCCTTTATCAAAACTTGATTTGTTATTCAGATGAATGCTTCCTCCCATGGCACCGCTTCCCCAAACAGATGCGGATCCGCCGTATTCAATTCCGATATCATCAAAAATAAAATTCGGTAATTGTGAGAAATCATTTTGTCCCAGCATGTTGTTCTGGATATTAAAGCCATTCCACAAAACAGCGGTTTGTGAAGCATTTCCGCCTCTGAAACTGCTGGTGCTTAAATTTCCCGGGCCATAATTCTTGACAAATACAGGAGAATTCACCGCAAGAATTTCGGCAAGAGTACTGTTGTTGAAGTTTTGTTTGGTTAAGGAGTCTATTTTCTGAACTTTTTTTCCGGCCGTAAATTGTTTGGATTGTACGCCCGTAATCTCAACTTCTTTTAAAGAAATTACAGCACTGTCTTTCATTTGGGAAAAAGCCGAAGCTATTCCAAAACAAAACACAATGCTAAGAGCATTACGGCTATTTATTTTTTTGCACAATTATATATTTCAATAATTATTGCAACAATACGGGAACAAAAAACAATTAATTTAAAATCGTCTTCGTTAGCTTTTCTTCCCGAAAGCTACAAAATTGTGTTATTGGCAGGTCTTCTGACTTATCTCCCTTTGACACCTTCCCGTCCGCCTCAGGCGGACAGTGGCTAAGAATGATCAAAGGCTGTATTGAGAATCACAGCAGCGGGAACTGTTTGCGAATTACACGCACTTCCCTTTTAATCTTTAACAATTAAAGAACCATTAACGGTACAAATGTACAAAAAAACCGAGCTTATACAAATTGAGGGCGTGAAGCTCTCTTTGTCACCGCCTTTTTTATGATTTCAATGGAAACATACAGCTCTTTAAAGGATGAAATCACAAAATATTTATCCTGAATCTTATCGTTTTCAAAGCGTGTATTCATAATTTGTACCGCGTCAAATGTTAAATGAATTGGTTCCTTGCTTACTGAAAACTGCGATTCCCCGAAAGAGGATAGGATTCCTGCTCCGTAAATCTTTAGTTTATCCTTTTCCGTTATTAAACCAAATTCAACAGTAAACCAGTAAATCCGGCCAAGCATCGTGAGTATTTCAGAATTATTTTTATGCTCTACTCCTAAATCGCCAATGGCTTTAAAGAAATCACAAAATTGTTTATTCGTCAATAAAGGCACATGAGCAAATACATCATGAAACATATCCGGTTCCGGTAAATAATCCAATTCTGTTAACTTACGTAACCAGGTTGTAGCCGGGAATTTTTTTTGAGAGAGAAGATTAAAAAAATCTTCTTCATTAATAATCCCTTCTACCACTTCAAGACTCCAGCCTGTTTCACTTCCAAGAATTTCATTGACTTCCCTGAAATCCGGAATTTTTTCAGCACAAAACTTTACGGTTTGTATACATTTCAAATACTCCGATGAAGCGAGTTCCTGCAAAAGAATCATTTGCCTTTCAAAAAGGGTTTTCCATACCAGAAAGTCTTCGGCTGTGTAAAGACTGTAGTCTTGTTTTAAGTTTTGTTTAAGTGCGTACGTTTTCATTTT
>CAZRNW010000660.1:0-2234 GCA_964601535.1 uncultured Flavobacteriaceae bacterium | reverse complement strand
ATATAGATTCCTCTCGCGAGTTCGCTCAAATCAATCGTTGTAGCATTATCGCTTATCTCCTTTATCATTACTTGTTTACCAAGCGCATCATATAATTCGAAAGTTGTATTTTCTGATAATGACGGCATAACTACTTCCACAGTAAATGTAACGGGATTAGGATAAACATTAATTGAGTTCACTAGGCCTGTATTTAATGTAACACCGGTACATGCAGAAACACTTTGTGTAATTATTGCATTATCCCTGCAGCCAAATGAATTAGTTCCTACAACTGTATAATTGGTTGTTACCGTTGGGGAAACTGCAATCACAGATCCTGTTCCTGTTGTGCTCCATGTATAAGTATTAGCACCGCTAGCAGTTAAACTTGCGGTCTGACCAACGCATAAAAGACTTACAGTAGAAACAGCATTAACTGTTGGGGAAGGGTTTACATTTACACTAAGTGTTGTAAAATCACTGCATCCCGCTGCATTTGTACCTGTAACTGTATATACAGTATTGGATACCGGAGATACAGTAACACTCGAACCTGAACCAATACTTGTCCAGCTAAAAGTTGATGCGCCTGTAGCGGTTAATGTTGCCACGCGGCCTGCACATAATACAGCCGGATTAGAAACTGCATTAATAGTTGGAGATGGGCTAACCGTTAAAGTAACAGGAATACGCGGACTTGTACAACCGGGTTTTGTATAATAAAGATTACCATTAAACATCCTGCCAGCATTAACACCGCCGAAAGCCGAACATAATCCTGCGCCGGTTTGAACTGTGAGGTCAGCATTAACATACGCATTTGTTCCGTTAGTGTAATTCGCAGAATAATTGATAAATAAAGCATGCAATGTACTTCCGGGAATATTTAAAGGAGGATTTAATACAGCTTTTGATGGATTTCCTGCACCTGCACTTACAACTGTAATGGTATCCCATGCTGTCCAAGCACCCAGAGTAGTTTCATTTCCAGCATAAGTTCCTGTTTTGTAATACACGATTAAAGAGAATGTATTAGTCATCGCTACTGAAGTATTTACTTCTATACTGTCGATTACGATTGCACCGCTTGTTGCAGTGATATCAAACATATTTCCTCCGCCGCAGCCATTTCCTCCTGTGAATAATGTTTGTAAGCTTCCTGTTGCAGATGAAGCTGATTCAGCATAATAAGTTGTTGAAGTTGCGGCAGCAGGAGGAATAAAAGTATTTCCTGTTGCTAAAGGTACTGTTGAAGTTAAAGATGCATACCAGTTAACAGCAGAGAAACCATTCGCTGTTAAAGTTCCTGTTCCCATAGCTCCGCAATATAAATCGCCGGTTCCGGTAATTGTAGGGTTCTGAACTGAAATGGTTGATGATAAAGTTAAAGAACACGTTCCATTGGTTCCTAAAACACTGTAAGTTGTGGTTACAGTCGGACTTTCTACAATGCTGGCAGAAGTTGCACCGGTACTCCATGAATACGTAGTTGCAGAACCTGCAGCAGTAAGCGTGCCTGAATTCCCGCTGCAAATAGTTGCACTTGGAGAAATTGAAAATAAAGGCGTAACTGTACGGGTTGAAGCATTTGCATCATTAAATGTATTAGCATCACCTGCTAAACTTGTCACCGAAGAAAATGTATATATACCTGCAGCAGATAAATTAGCGGTTCCCACAGTAAATGTAGCTGTTGAACCTACTCCGATTGTTCCTAAATAAGTTCCGTTAACTGTTTGTGTAATTGGTCCCGAAATTATTACTGTAACAGGTACATTCGAAATGGCCGCAATTCCATAATTTTTAATATCAACAACAACATCTTCGGTTGTTGTAAAACAGGCTGTAGAAGTTGGTGCGGCTAATCCGGATACCCCGGCATCTGTTGCTGAAGCATTATAAAGATTTATATTATCTAAATGAAAATCGTAGTCTTCCAAATCATCAACCGGACCATCTTGTGCTAAAAAAGCAACAATGATATCCTGACCTGCATAAGCAGATAAAGGAACAGTGAAGTTTGTAAAGTTTGTTGTTAAACTGTTTGTTGCGCTAACTGTATAAATCGGAGAGTAAGAAACGCCACAATCTGCTGAAACCATAAGGCGAACCATATCATCACTTCCCATTACATCAGCAACAGTAGTGCTCGCAAAATTAGTTACGGCCGCATCAAACGAAAGCTGAGTGCCTGAAGGACCCGGACGCTATTGCCAGTGGTTTAGCCTTGCGGACGCTCCTCGGGCGCAATA
>CAZRNW010000659.1:0-2237 GCA_964601535.1 uncultured Flavobacteriaceae bacterium | reverse complement strand
AAACAGCGAAGTAAAAGCAGCTTTATATGATGTACGCGGACAAGAAATAGCTGAAATTGCCAATGAAAATCAATCGGCAGGTAAGCAATTCATCCGTACTCAATTACCTGAGGGATTAGCAGCAGGTGTGTATTTTGTTAAGCTTTCTGTGAATGACAAGCAACAAATTCAGCGCTTAATTATTGTGCAATAAGGCCTTTTTTTATTTAGACAAAAGCCTAAAAAAAGCGATGAAATTGGCCCCTGTAATCAAACATTTTTATAGATTTGTTCCTGAAACAATTTGCTTATGACACACCTTTCGCAACGTGTAAAGGATATCTCCGAATCGCAAACCATAGCCATGGCGCGTAAAAGCCGTGAGTTAAAAGCTCAGGGTGTGGATATTATCAGTTTAAGTTTGGGTGAACCTGATTTTACAACCCCTCAAATTATAAAGGATACGGCAAAGAAAGCAATTGATGACAATTACAGTTATTATACGCATGTGTCAGGTTATCTTGAATTACGCCAGGCTATTTGTGAAAAATTTAAACGCGATAACAAAGTAAATTACACGCCTGATGAGATTGTTGTTTCAACCGGTGCCAAGCAAAGTATTGCAAATGCCGTTTTATGTTTGGTAAATCCCGGTGACGAGGTTATTGTTCCTTCTCCGTATTGGGTAAGTTATCTCGAAATTTTAAAACTCGCCGGTGCTAAACCAATCATCATTCCAACAACCATCGAAACCGATTTTAAAATTACACCTGCACAACTCGAAAAACACACCACTTCAAAAACGCGGTTATTAATTTTTAGCACACCATGTAATCCAACCGGCTCCGTTTATTCGAAAGAAGAATTGAAAGCATTGGCAGAAGTTGTTGCAAAGCACGAAGAATTTTATATCATCAGCGATGAAATTTACGAGCATATTAATTTTGTGGGCGGTCACGAATGCATGGCGCAGTTTGATTTTATAAAAGACAGAGTTGTATTAATCAATGGTGTTTCTAAAGGATTTTCTATGACCGGCTGGCGCGGTGGTATTTTAGCTGCGCCAAAATGGATTGCCCAGGCTTGTGATAAAATGCAAGGACAATTTACATCAGCCACTTGCAGCATTACACAAAAAGCTATGCATAAGGCAATGGAACTTGATTTTGATACTTATATAAAACCAATGCGGGATGCATTTCAAAAGCGCCGTGATTTGGTTTTGAAATTAATGAAAGAAATTCCCGGCTTTAAAACCAATAATCCTCAAGGCGCGTTTTATGTTTTTCCGGAGGTTAGTTATTATTTTGGAAAATCGTTTAATGGTAAAACCATTCAGAATGCGACCGATATCTCTTTATTCTTATTGGAAGAAGCACACGTAGCCTTAGTTCCAGGAGCAGCTTTTGGCGACGATAATTATATCCGTTTCTCTTATGCAACTTCTGAAGAAAATTTAACTGAAGCTTTAAAACGCATGAAAGAAGCACTTGCGAAACTAAAATAGCACATGAAAAAGTTTTCAATCAAAAAAGAACACATCCGCGAAGTATTCCGTTCATTCAGCAATTTAAATGTTTTGATTATAGGTGATGTGATGGTGGACAGTTATATGTGGGGAAAAGTTGGACGTATTTCTCCTGAAGCACCAGTACCAATTGTTTCTGTCACCAAAAAAGAACGCAGGTTGGGTGGGGCAGCGAACGTAGCATTAAATATTCAAGCCCTCGGAGCAAATCCTATATTATGTTCTGTTATAGGTGTGGATTATGAAGGGATGTCGTTTTTAGATTTACTCCGTCAGCAAAAATTAAGTCAGAAGGGCATTTTAAAATCACGTGATCGTGTGACCACAGTTAAAAACCGCATTATCGGAAATAATTATCAGGTGGTGCGTGTAGATGAGGAAACTGAAGAAGATATTACGCCGGATGAAACTCAAAATCTTTTGAATCTGATTTCCTATATCATCAATCACGACAAAATTGATGTCATTATTTTTGAAGATTACAATAAAGGATTGATCACTCCGAAATTAATTCAGAAAGTTGTTGAGTTAGCTAAAAGCAAAGGTATTCCTACTTGTGTTGATCCAAAAAAGAAAAATTTCAATGCATATAAAGGCGTAACATTATTCAAGCCTAATTTAAAAGAATTACGCGAGGGATTAAAGCTTGATATAGATGGCGAAAACATTGATGAAATACAAAGGGCAGTGAGTAGTTTCCGCGTCAAACAAAAATTGGATACTGCTTTAG
>CAZRNW010000658.1:0-2238 GCA_964601535.1 uncultured Flavobacteriaceae bacterium | reverse complement strand
TTTCGGTTCTCCCGCAGGAAATTCAAAAGATAAAATGAGGGAATTATTTGCTTTGAAGCAATTGCCTGATTTAATTGGGAAGTTTTACGAGAATAAATAACTACCTGGCAATATTTGTCTTTTTCATTTTTTTTATCGTATTTTAAAATGTGTCAACCCCAGGCTTAATTTGGCTTCGCAGAATCTTGATTCTATTGTGCTTGTTACTTTTTTATTCCGGTAATAATACAGCACAGTCTTTAGCTGAACTTTATCAAACTGAAAACGCAGATAAATCCACAATTAATTCATTAAATGAGTGGGCCTGGAAAACCCGTTATGGCAATACCGATAGCAGCCTTTTTCTTACTGAAAAAGCTGTCTTACTTGCCAAAAGGCTCAAATGGAATGAAGGTTTAGCGAAAGCCTTGTATTACCGTGGTTATTTCAGACTTAATAAAGGAGAATATCCTGTAGCTCTTAACGCTTTAACTGAGGCGCAGAAACTGTTTGAACAAACAGGCAATCAGGAATACACTGCTCTAACTTTGTGCCTGATTGGCAGAACTTACAGCCGGCAACACGATTATGCGAACGCAATACAGAAACTTTATGAGGGCAAAGCTTTAATAGAAAAACTCCGACTCAAAGAGCACTATCCTGAATTCTTAACTGCACTTGGCTGGATTTATGCTAGGGAAGGATTCAGTCAGCGTTTATCAAGGGAATCAAAAGACTCTTTATTCCGTGCCGCGCTTGCGCTAAGCCACAGAGCACTTGTTATAGATGAAGAATTAAAGAACGAGGAAGGCATTGCCAGAGATTATTACAACATAGCTTTTGTAATAATTGAAAGTGTACGAACAGGCTCTAATGCTGACCGGAAATTTAATGATTCTGTAAACCGGCAAGGTTTACATTATTACAAAAAAGCAATAATACAATCACGCAAAATTGGAAACAGAAGTTTGCTGCCAACTTTGTACGGCAATTCAGGCCATGTTTTTTTTCAATTAGCAGAAAACACTTTAGACCCTGTAAAACGCGATTCGTTTTTTACAGCCGCTGTTAATCTGGCTATCGAGGCGGTTAAAATGCAGGAAAAACTGGGATTAAATAACAAAACTTCAGTGAATCTCGGATACATTGCCAAGGGATACTTGTTACGCAAAAAATATAAAGAAGCCAGGAAATACTTCGATAAAGCGATAAGCATCTGCAATAGAAACAACGACATGTATTGGACGATGATGTTCGAATTAGATTACTCGAATCTGGAAAGAGAATGTGGAAACTTTGAAGCAGCTTACGGGCATCATCTAAAATATTCAGAAGCCAAAGACAGCCTTTCAAATGAAGAAGCAGCAAAAAAACAGGCACAGGCTGAAATGAAAGAAGGTTTTGACAAAGAAAAACAGGCTTTAAAAGAAGCTGAAGAAAAAAGGCTTCTTCAGAAAAATGCGGAGTTATCACGACAAACGTTATTAAGAAACGCATTTATTCTCGGACTCGTTTTATTGTTGTCATTCTTCATTGTAGTCATTCGTCAGAACCGCAAGATTGCGAAAGCTAAAAAACGCGCCGAAGAATCCGAGCGTTTCAAACAACAGTTTTTAGCTAATATGAGTCATGAGATAAGAACACCAATGAATGCCGTAATGGGAATGACCAATTTGTTATTGGATAAAAAACCTGAGAAACATCAGTTAAAATATTTACATGGGATAAAAAAATCTTCTGATACACTTTTACATATCATTAATGATATTTTAGACCTTTCAAAAATTGAAGCCGGAAAAATTGAGCTTGAGCAAATTGACTTCTCCATTCACGAAGTCGCAGAACAAGTAATAAGCTTGCTACAGCATAAAGCTGAAGAAAAAGGTTTGCAATTAATATCTACGGTTAAAAATATTCCAAAAGTTGTGGTTGGTGACCCTGTACGTTTAAATCAAGTGCTGATGAATCTAATGGGTAATGCCATTAAGTTTACCGAAAAGGGAAGTGTAGAATTAAGAATCACACCTGTTGATTCAAAAATAAAATTCGAAGTGATTGATACAGGAATCGGAATTCCAAAAGATAAATTAAATTCGGTATTCGAGAGTTTCTCCCAAGCTAATTCATCAGATACAAGAAAATTTGGCGGTACAGGATTAGGTCTGACAATCAGCAAACAATTAGTTGAATTGCATAGCGGAACTATTTCCATCGAAAGCGAATACGGAAAAGGTAGTATTTTCTCATTTGCTATCTCGT
>CAZRNW010000657.1:0-2243 GCA_964601535.1 uncultured Flavobacteriaceae bacterium | reverse complement strand
TGATTTCAGGGGGACTAATCCAACCAATTCAGAACCCGTCACACGGATACCGCGCTCGGTTGCTTTTTTACACACTTCATCAAAAGCAATATGGAGAGGCGTGATATTGATATTGGTTAAGTTCATGGAGATTTGTGCAACTCCATATTCCTCAATAAACCAACCGATTGCTTTTACACTTTTTAGGGTGCCGGGAATTGTTTTAAAACTTCCGTCTGCATTCTTAACCTGTTTTCCGTTTTCTAATAAAACACGTCCTGCTTCACGAACATCAAACGCAATGGCATTCGCACGGCGGGTTGATGTTGTGTTTAAGTTAACATTATATGCTACTAAAAAATCACGCGCACCAATTACAGTTGCACCGCGTTTCGCATCAAATTCCGCCGGACCAAAATCAGGTTTCCACTCGGGTAATTTTATTTTTTTGAAGAAGCCTTCGTATTCGCCTGCACGGATAACCGATAAATTATTCCGTTTTGTATCGGCTTGTGCGGCTTCGTATAAATACACTGGTAATTTTAATTCTTCACCCACACGCTTTGCTAATTTCTTTGCGTACTCAGCAGTTTCCTGCATAGAAATATTACTGATTGGAATAAGCGGACAAACATCAGTTGCACCCATACGCGGATGTTCGCCTTTATGTTTGCTCATATCGATTAATTCACCTGCTTTTTTTATTGCTAAAAACGCTGCCTGAATAACCGCATCCGGTTCTCCAACGAAAGTGACAACAGTACGGTTAGTAGCTTTTCCCGGGTCGACGTTCAATAATTTAACGCCCTCAACGCTTTCAATTTCATCAGTAATCTGTTTAATGATATTTAAATCGCGGCCTTCGCTGAAATTAGGTACGCATTCAATTAGTTTTTTCATATATTATTTTTAGTTCTTTTTATTTTTTGCTTGTGCCTTCGACTCCGCTCAGGCACCGCATTATTTCTTCCGGTGACTGAGCGTAGTCGAAGTCATTTTTTAGGTTTACTTAGTTCAGAATATTTAGGACAATGGATCAAATGATCATTCACCATTCCTGCAGCTTGCATGTATGCATAACAAATAGTGCTTCCGCAAAATTTGAATCCGCGTTTTTTTAAATCTTTTGCCATCGCATCCGATTCGGGAGAAGTGGCGGGCACTTCGTAACTGTGCTTAAATTTATTATGAATAGGTTTATAGCCCACAAATTGCCAGATGTAACGGTTGAAACTTCCAAATTCTTTTTGCACATCCATAAACAATTTCGCGTTGTTGACTGAAGCTTCTATTTTTTGTCTGTTTTTAATAATCCCGTCATCCTTCATTAACCGCGCAACATCTTTTTTGGTAAAAGCTGCTACTTTTTTGTAATTGAAATTAGCGAATGCTTTTTTAAAACCTTTTCTGCGGTGCAAAATCGTTTTCCAGCTTAAGCCTGCCTGAAAACTATCCAAAATCATGTATTCGAAATGGAGCTTATCGTTTTAAACAGGAACACCCCACTCTTCATCATGGTATTTCTCCATTAATTTATCGCCCGTTGGCCAATCGCACATTTTTAACTGATTTGTATCCAAATTTAAGAGTTTTTTGTAACTTTATTGCATGAAGGGCGTAAGTTATATTACTAACAAAAAGAATCAAAAAACTGCTGTAGTTATTGATTTAAAGACCTTACAGAAATACGACGAACAGTTGGAAGACCTGTTAGATATTATTATTGCTGAATCACGGGCAGAAGAACCTTCAGTTTCATGGGAAACTGTGAAACAAAATTTCAAGAAAAAAATAAGAACTTCACGTTAAGTTGACATCCCCCTAACCCCCTTCAGAAGGGGGAATATTTATGAACCAAATAAGTGCACTCTTAAAAAAGGAATTCCTGCTCGAATTCAGGCAGAAAGCCAGTCTCGGAGGCATATTGGTTTATGTGGCCGGCACTGTATTCATAAGCGCCCTCTCTTTTACAGGCAAAATTCATACCCACGAATGGAACGCCCTTTTCTGGGTTATCTTGCTTTTTGCCTCGGTAACCGTATGCAGCAAGAGTTTTTTAAAGGAGACCAAAGGCATGGGCTTATTTAATTATGCCTATTATTCACCCCGCGCTTTTATCCTCTCTAAAATTGTGTTTAATATGGTGCTCATGTTTTGCATTAGCCTTATTACCCTGTTTTTTTACATCTGGTTTATAGGCGGGCATATCCAGAATTTCAGCCTGTTTTTTATAACCCTAGCCCTTTCTTCCACCGGATTTGCAG
>CAZRNW010000656.1:0-2250 GCA_964601535.1 uncultured Flavobacteriaceae bacterium | reverse complement strand
AGCAGAAACATTAGAGTTTCATCATGGAAAACATCATGCGGCTTATGTCACAAAATTAAATGGCTTTTTAGAAGGAACTGCTTATGCCAATTGGCCGCTAGAAGAGTTGATTAAACGAATTAATGAAGTCGATCTGGCCAAACGCACAGCAGTTTTTAACAATGCAGCGCAACATTTTAACCACAGCTTTTATTGGAAATGCATGAAGCCAAAAGGTGGCGCAACGCCATCAGGCGAATTGGCAAAGGCAATTGATCAGGCTTTTGGAAGTTTTGAAGCGTTTAAAACAAAATTTACCGATGCCTCTGTGAACCATTTTGGAAGTGGATGGGGATGGCTGGTTAAAAACGCAGATAAAACGCTGGCTGTTGTTGGCACTCATGATGCAGATACACCATGGTCACATGGCCAAACACCGCTGTTAACCTGTGATGTGTGGGAACATGCCTATTATATTGATTACCGAAATGCAAGACCCAAATATGTAGAAAATTTTTGGAATCTTGTGAATTGGGAGTATGTAGCAGAAAATTTTAGTCGCTAAAAGCTTTGCAAGTTTAACCCATCTGCGTCGTCATCGATTAAAAATTTGGCTGTTTATTTTATGCTCCGCGCAAATTTTTAATCGATTCCTAGCATCTGGGTCAAACTTGCAAAGCTTTTGTGTGATACGATTTAGCTCTTTTGCAATTTTAACCCAGTTGTCATAAATTTAGACCGTTAAGGCACGGTTTGCCGTGCCTTAACAAATACTCCTAATCAATCTGCGTAACAATTTCACTCATTTTACAGCCGCCATTTAATACTGGCGTATAAAGCTTTTGTCGATCATTGCCAATAATTCCACCGGCAAGCTCTATATTTTTTGGAAATTCACGCCCTCGATCCAACACCTGATTTTCAAACTTTTGAACCCCAAACAGTTGAATAATATAGTCTGCCGCCTCTTGTGTATTAAAATGTTTGCAAGAGAAAAAGTCGCAGCTTAGATACTGTTTATCTGGAAAAGTATGGATACTGATATGGCTCTCTGCAATTAAGACAATCCCAGAAATCCCCCAATCTTCGGGCTTTAATCCTTTATATTTAAATACATAAGGGGGCATAATCTTTGTCATTCCCATTTGAGCGGGATATTCATCTAAAAATCGATAAATCAGCTCCATATCCTGCAATTTGCCTTGATCTGCACCATAACCATCTAAAACAAGTTGCTGGCCAAAACCCAAAGTGATCTCTGTCATTATCTTATATCCTCCGTAAAAAGATGTGTAAACCATCTTCTTTCGCTGTAAAAGTGTAAAAGCGTAGATTAAAAGTTTTGTCTAAACAAAACTTTTCTGATTTTTTTGTTTTCTAACAGGCACAATTCGTCTGAATCGATGCTTGTTAAGAGCTGTTTTATCCCTTTAAGCATTAATTGACACAAGAAAGCATCGTTTTAATTTTGCCCACAAAGGTGATCAAAAAGGAATAACAATAAATTAAATTTTTAATTTTTTACACGAGATTTTCCTAAGCATTTAGGGAAGTCGTCAAGATAAGCTGGAACGGAGGGAAAAAGAGGATTTGCTTTATTGCAATGCCACTTTAACCCCGCTAACGATCTCCAGTTGACTCAACAGTTACCCTTATGGCGGTAAACAAAACCATAAAAAATCCTTTATTTAAAATTTATATTTAGACCGCTGAAAAAAATTAGTATAAATAGAGCGATCTTCTCGAATTAGCCGCGTTTTTATCCGGCTCAATTTTTGATGTAATATAAGGATAATCGATTCAAAAGTCAAGGATAAAAATAATTTTTTTTGCCTCCTGTAACCAGCTTAACCCTTATGCACACTATCAGTCTAAAATGAGGAACAGACCGCTGATTTACCCAAAAAAAGAGGTTTAAAATGAAACAAAAAACGATATGGCTATTATCCTTGTTATCTGCTTTTATTATTTTAGAAAGCAGTGCATTTTCACAATCTTCTGATTCATCTTGTCCGCAATCTCCTACCCCGATGCTGACCCAAAATCGATTAAACATTCGTCCTCCCAATATTGTGCTCATTGTTTTAGATGATCAAGATGAAATTGTCAGCCCTTATTGGAAGGTTTTAACAAAAACAAAGCAGCTCATCAAAGATCAAGGGGTTACGTTTAAAAACAGCTTTGCACCCACTGCTATTTGCTGTGCGGCACGTGCTCAGATTTTGACTGGTCTTTATGGCCACAATGTTGGCGTGTTAACCAATGGTGGCG